>MWAC01000102.1 GCA_002068815.1 Firmicutes bacterium ADurb.Bin467
GCCCCCTCCCCGCGGCGTACCGCTCGATCGACGTGCGCCTGGTCCACGTGCTCTCGTCGTCGGACATGCCGTGCAGGAGGTACAGCGTCCGCGCGCGGGCGCGGGGCAGTTCCTCCGGCAGCAGCACCTGCATACCCGTCGCCATGCCGAGCGCCTCGGAGTAGAAGTTCACGTCCAGATGCGCCATACCCATCCCCCTTCCGCCGGACAATATTGTACCACATTTTTGCAAACTGTGACCGCGATATAGTATTTTTGTGCGGATATTTTGATAACCGCCCAAAGCCCGCGCGTTCATGGTATACTCATTTCGTATAGAAATCACTGGAGGGAGGAGATTCCATGACAAGACAGAACCCGCAGGACTCCGTCCGCAGGCACAGGCGCAGGCGCAGGGGCGTGCCCAAGGCGCTGGCGGCTGTTTTGATCATACTCGCGCTGGCCGGCGGCGGCGTGCTCGGCTATGTCGTCGGCGGCCGCTCGCAGGACGGGAAGCTCGCCGAAAAGGACGCGCTGCTTGCCGAGGCGAACACGCGCGTCCTGAAATACGAAAAGGTGCTCGAGGCCGCGAAGATCGACCCGGACGAGGAATTCTTCGACGCGCTGAACCCGCTGGTGCAGAGCCCCGAGGCCGACGCGCTCGCGGGCAACAACGTGGGCCTTCCCGTCAACGACGCGCTGATCGAGCAGGGCGATCAGCTCGAGGCCCAGCCGGCCGCGACCGAGGCGGCGCCCGTGGTCGTCGCGGAGTTCGGCGACGTGAAGATCATGAGCGACGAGGTGCTCGCCGCCTACAACGCCCGGGTCAATCAGCTCCTGCTGTACGGCCATGACGTCGCGCAGTACGCGGATTCGCTGATGGAGGACACGCTGACCTCGATCGTCACCGAGAAGCTCAAGTACGAAAAGGCGGAGGAACTCGGCCTGACGGCGCTTACCGAGGAGGACAGGGCCGCGATCGACGCGGCGGCGCAGCAGGAGTTTGACGCGCTCGTCGAGTTCTACATCATGGACGACGAGGCGCTGACCCCCGAGCAGGAGCGCGAGGCCGCGATCGCCCGCCTCAAGGAGGAGGACGGCACGACGCTTGAGAGCAAGCGCGCCGAGATCGAAAAGAATTGGTGGGACACGAAGCTCTCCGAATACGTGGCCAAGGACGTCGTCGTGACGGACGCCGCGCTTCAGGAGACCTACGACCGCTACCTCGAGGACCAGCAGGCGCTCTACGCGTCGAACCCCGAGGACTACGAGTTCGCGCGGCGCTACGGCGACGAGACCGTCGTCTACAACCCCGCGGGATACAGGACCGTCAAGCAGGTGCTCCTCGCGTTCGACCCGGAGGACAGCTTCCGCGTCGAGGAAATCCTCTCGGAGCTCGAGGCGCTCGACCCCGCCGCGGACGCGGAGCGGGCGGACGCGCTGAACGGCGAGCTCGACATACTCTACGCGAAGCTCCAGCCCACCGCCGACGAGGTGCTCGACCGCATTGCGCAGGGCGACAGCTTCGACGCGCTGATCGAGGAATACGGGAAGGACCCGGAGCAGGACGAGCCGGCCGTGAAGCGCGAGGGCTACTACGTCTCGGAGAACTCCACCACCTACGCCGCCGAGTTCGTGCGGGCCGCGATGGCGCTTTCGAAGGTGGGCGACGTGTCCGAGCCGGTGCGCACCGCCGCGGGGCTGCACATCCTCCGCTACAATTCGGACGTGCCCGCGGGCCCGGTCGCGCTCGAAACCGTGCGCGAGTCGCTCTCGACGGAGGCGCTCGAGTCGCTGAAGTACGACGCGTACGACGCGCAGCTCGCCCAGTGGGTCGAGGAGGCCAACATCACCTACCACAGGGAGGCTCTGCAGTAGGAACTCCCAAAAATCCGGACAGGGGGCGCTTGCCCCCTGTCCTTTTTGATGCTTTTGAATCAGAACCCCTCGACCGGCTCGTTCGCCGGCCTATCCAGGAGCTCCGGGTTCTGCAGGAGGTGCTTTAAGAGGTGGATCGAGCGGGAGTAGTAGTAGCCGTCGGCGATGCGCTCGTCGAGCGTGATCCCGAGCCTAAGCATCTCGCGCATGCCCTTGAACCCCGTCTCGTCGTACACGGGCGCCTGAAACTTCTCGCCGATGACGACGAACAGCGAGTTCGTGCCCCAGTTGTTCAGGTGGTGGTAGGCGGCGTTGAGCTTGATCGAGCCCAGGTTGCTCAGGAACACCGACGAGTAGTTCGGGTCCGTCTTGACGAGCGAATACGGGACCTTCCCCCGGTAGTCGAGCGCGAACAGTATCTTCATCACGAGCCGGAGGATCGGACGCGGCATGCGCAAGAGCATCGCCATGCCGTCGGTCGAGTTGTCGGTCTTGTCGGCCTTGCGGAACGCGTTGATCTCCGCGTACATCTTCTCGCGCGTCGCCTCCAGCGTGTTGTCCGGCTCGAAGCGCAGGTACGCGAGCGACTCGTCCCCCTCCTCGCTGAACCGCTTCTTGACGACGAACGCCGCGGTCAGCTCGTTGCGCTGGTAGACGCGGTTGCCGGCGACAAAGCGGTTCAGGCGCGGCTTCAGCGTCGCGGTCTTGATGAGCGCCGCGAGGATCCCCTGAAAATAGGTGTACTTGAACTCCGGCCCGGCGGCGTTTTTCGCGTCTATGTACGCGTTAAGGCTCGTCAGGTCGACCTCTTCCTGGATGAACGCCTCGTTGTCCGCGCGGTTGGGGTAGATGTAGGGCGTAAAGGCGTGCATCGGGTCGAGGTCGCGCAGCCATACGCCGTCCCTGCGGTCTCCGCGGCGGCGCTTTGCGGGTTTTTCAGCCATGGATAATCCCCCTTCTGGCAAGCGATGAGTGAAGAATGTCGGAATGGCGCGCGCAAAACCGAAGGCGCAGCGGCCTTTTTCGCGCGCGGAACGGGAGATGCGGCCGCGGGTTCGACGGATTCTCCGCACTCGAGCGCGCCGGGCTTCAACCGCGCCCGCCCGCGGGCCGCGCCGATGCCGCGAACGCACATCCGCGATGCCCCTGCCGGGCCGGTCGCTCCCCCGGCCCGCAGGAATAACCCGCCCGGACTAAGCCTTCCCCTCGCACCCGAAGACCCGCAGCTTCCCAAGCGTCTGCTCGCGGATCGCCTGAATGACGAGCGGGCTTATGTCCGCAATGCCCCTGCCGGGCCGGTAGTTCTCCCACCATGCGCGCGCGCCGGCGAGGTTGATGTCGGTAAAGACGTTGATCTTCGCCGCGCCGCTGGCGACGCAGGCGCGGAAGTCGTCGTCCGACAGCCCCGAGCCGCCGTGCAGCACGAGCGGAATCCCGACGGCGTCCCGAATCTGCCGGAGCCTTCCGATGTCGAGCACGGGCTTCTCGCGGTAGAGGCCGTGCGCGGTGCCGATCGACACGGCGAGCGCGTCGACGCCGGTCTTTTCGACAAAATCCCTCGCGTCCTTGGGGTCGGTGTAGCGGTTCGGCGCCTC
>MWAC01000103.1 GCA_002068815.1 Firmicutes bacterium ADurb.Bin467
TCGACGCGCCGATCACGGCGCTGAGAACCAATATCCCCGCCATGCCCATGACCGTCTCCATCGTCGAGCGGCCGATCTGGAAATACCGCCCGAAGAGAATCGACGTCAGCGCGATCGTCGCGCCGACCGACAGGTCGATGCCGCCGACGAGCATGCACATCGCGATGCCGGTCGCGATCATCAGCGTCAGGGACGAAATTCGAAGCACGTTCAGTATGTTCGTGATCGTGCCGAACGACGGCGAGATCAGGATCAGGATCGCGAAGATCAACGCGACCGCCGCGAGCCGGGACAGCGCGTCGGCATGGGCCTTGAACGCCTGCTTCATCGCCGCTACCTCCGGTTCCGCGCCGCGTCGACCGCGACGACGAAGATCAGCACCGCGCCGATCGCGATCATCTGCAGCGAGTTCGACATGCCGATCATGTTGAAGCCGTTGCGCAATACCGAGATGATGAACGCGCCGATCAGCGTGCGCCAGGGCGTGCTGCGGCCGCCGGTCATCGCGGCGCCGCCGACGACCGCCGCGGCGATGCCGTCGAACTCGAGCCCGAGCCCGTTCGACGCGCTGGCCGCGGTCAGCCGCGAGGTCATGATGATGCCGGTCACGGCCGCGATCATGCCGCCGAGCAGAAACGCGCGGAAGCGCGTCCGGCGCGTGTCGATGCCGGAGAGCTCCGCGGCGTCGTAGTTGCCGCCGATCGCGTAGACGTAAGTGCCGAAGCGCGTGCGCTTCATGACGATCGAGAAGACCAGATACAGGAAGAACAGGATCAGGACGCTCACCGGCAGCACGCCGACGGTGCGCACCGACTGCCGCGCGCCCTGCTTAACGATCTGCTGGACGTTCAAAAGCGACCCTCCGCCGATGAACTCGAACGCCGCGTTTCCGTTGACGCGCACGGTCGTGCCGTCGGCGATCACGCGCGAGAGCGTCTCGCAGATCTTATAGGTTCCCAGGGTGATGATGAACGACGGGATGTTCGTGCGCGAGAGGATCAGCCCGTTCAGGCTGCCGACGAGCGCGCCGGTCGCGATCGACGCGAGGACCGCGAGAGCGAGCAAGAGCGCCGGGCTCTGCTCCCGGAGCCCGGAGAGCAACGGCACGTCCCACGTGAGCAGCTTCGCCGTCAGCATGCCGGACAGCGACACGATGCCGCCCAGCGACAGGTCGACGCCGGTCGAGCAGATCGCGAGGAACGACGCGAGCGCGACGATGCCGACGCCGCTCGTGCACTGCACGATGACGTTCATGATGTTCGACAGCTTCAGATACTTCGCGGGGCCGACGAAGATCGCGAACAGCACGACCATCGCGAACAGCAGCGGAAGCGTCATCGGAATCTGCCGGAGAAAGCGCCTCTTCACGTCGCCGCACCCCCCGTCGCGTAGGCGATGACCTCCTCCTGCATCACGCCCTCGTGGTCGATCTCGCGGACGATGCGCCCCTCGCGCATCACGTAGATGCGGTCGGAGAGCGTCAAAACCTCCGGCAGGTCGGACGAGATCATCAGAATGCCGACGCCCCTCTCCGCGAGGTCGACGATCATGTTGTGTATCTCCTCCTTCGCGCCGACGTCGATGCCGCGCGTCGGCTCGTCGAACACGAGGAACTCGGAGTCGGTCGAGAGCCACTTCGCGAGCACGACCTTCTGCTGCGTGCCGCCGGAGAGCGCCTTCACGTCGCGCTCGACGTCCGGCGTCGCCATGCGCAGCTTCTTTCGGAATTCCTCGGCGATTTTGCGCTCCTTCTTGACGTCGACGATGCCGGAGGGGAAGATGGTCCTGAGCCCCGCGTGCGTGATGTTCACGCGGATCGGCAGGTTCAGCGCCAGGCCGAACTCCTTGCGGCTCTCGGAGATGAAGCCCATCTTCTGCCGGATGCACTTCATCGGCGTCGGGTTCGCGACGGGCTTTCCGCAGATCGACACCTCGCCCGCGTCGCGCCGGGTCACGCCGTACACCGCCTGCGCGAGCTCCGTACGGCCGGAGCCGACGAGCCCCGCGAGGCCGACGATCTCGCCGCGGCGGACGTTCAGCGAGATGTCCTTCAAGAGCTTCCCCTGGCTCAGGTGGCTGACCTCGAGCGCGAACCCGTCCCGCGCGGTGTTTTTCTCGCGAATCCTGCGCCTCTTGATCTCGCGGCCGACCATCATGCGGATCAGGTCGTCGAGCTCGGCATTCGCAGCGTCGCGGGTGCCGACGGTCCTTCCGTCGCGCAGCACCGTGATCCGGTTGCCGATCAGCTTGACCTCCTGAAGCCTGTGCGATATGTAGATGATCGACACGCCGCGCGATTGGAGGCTGCGAATCGTGTCAAACAGCGTGTTGATCTCCTTCTCGCTCAAGGTCGCGGTCGGCTCGTCCATGATCAGGATTTCGGAGTCGATCGACAGCGCCTTCGCGACTTCCACCAGCTGCTGGTGCGCGACGCCGAGCGCCTCGACCCTCGCCGAGGGGTCTATGTCCGCCTTCAAAAAGTCGAGTATCGCCCGCGCGTCGCGGTTCAGCTTCTGCCGGTCGATCAGCCCGCCGCGCTTGAGGGGCTCGCGGCCCAGGTAGATGTTCTGCGCGACGGTCAGGTTCGGCGCCAGGTTGAACTCCTGAAAGATGATCGCGATGCGCATAAGCTGCGCGTCGCGGGGCGTCTCGAAGCGGACTTCCTTGCCGTTCAGGAAGATTTCTCCCTTCTCCGGGTGGTAGACGCCGGTCAGCACCTTCATCAGCGTCGACTTCCCGGCGCCGTTTTCGCCCAGCAAAATGTGCACCTCGCCCCGTTTCAGGTCGAAGGACACGTCCTCGAGCGCCCTGACGCCGGGGAAGTCCTTGCAGATGTTCCGGACTTCGAGAATCGTATCGCTCACGGGACCCTCCTGCCGGATGTCGGTCCTACTTGATCTCGAGAATGCCGGGGCGGACGTATTCCACGCCGTTGATCGTGGATTTCAGCGCCGGGAACGTGACCGGGAACGTGATGAACAGCGGGCCGTCCTCGGTCACGATGAAGCCGTCCTCGGTCTTCGTGCCCGTGATCGACGGGTTGTAGCCGTAGCACTGGTTCAGGCGCACGACCTCGTGCCTGTCCTGCGTCATCAGGTAGAAGCCGTTCGTGTAGCTCTGCGGGCCGCCCTGGTGGTGGACGCGCCACATCTCCGGATAGCCGGCGTCCGCGTAGAGCTTCTTCGACAATTCGAAGATCTCGAGGTCGTCGACGCCGGGCTTCGTCGCGCCGGCCATGATGTTCTCGATCTCGATGGTCTTTCCGTACTGCTCGCGGAGCTCGTCCGGCAGGTCGCCGAAGTACGCCATGCGCGTGATCTTCGTGACCAGCCCCTTGTAGCGGCAGTTGCAGGAGATCATCAGGTATTTCTCGAGCTTCTTGTCGGTGGCGATCGGGTGGCGGTAGTCGTAGATGCGGTGGTCGGTCGCGATCAAAAACAGCACCGGCTCGAGCCCCGCGGCCCACATCTCCTTGCCGAGCCCGCCCGCGATCGCGATCTCGGTGTCGCCGGGGCGTATCGTCGCCGCGAACCGCTCGATGACCTCGGAGAAGGTCCGCCCCAAGTGCAGATAGCGCGCGATCTCGTTGTCGCAGAGCACCTTCTCGCGGTCGAGCAGCACCGGGTTCGCGTCGGCCGCGCCCGCGAGCGGGATGTCCGCGGCGAGCCTGCCGCCGCCGATCAGGTCATGGATGACCTTCATCGTCCGGTTCTCGTACCAGAACCAGCTCCTCTCCTCGAAGCCGAGCTCGGGGAGCTTCTCCTCGACGATCATGCGCAGCGTCTCGATGTTGTTGCACAGGAAGTAGCGGCCGGTCCTCGTGATCAGAATCGCGCAGACGCCCCCCTCGACGAAGCGCGTGACGATGTTGTCGCCGCCCGCGGTGATCCACGCGAAATGCTCGGACTTGCTCACGTAAATCGCGTCCCAGCCGTTCCTCTCCATGTCCCGGCGCAGGTTCTCGACCTTGACCTCGATCTCCGCGAACCGCCCCCGTATGCTCTTGTCCTCCACGTACTGCTTCATGGCCCCGTCCTCCCGTCAGATATTTTTGAGCGCCGCGAGCGTCCCGGCCGCGACTTCCTCGTCCGGAGCGCCGGCCGGCGTGAACTCGAAGCCGACGATGCCCCGGTAGCCGGTGTCCTTCAGCGCCTTTAGGATGTTTGCGTAGTTCAATTCGCCCGTGCCCGGCTGGGCGCGGCCCGGCACGTCCGCGATGTGGAAGTGGCCGATCGCCGGCGCGACCTCGCGGATCGTATCGATGACGTTCCCCTCCATGATCTGCATGTGGTACGCGTCGTAGAGCAGCTTCACGTTCGGGCTCCCGACGGCGTGCACGATTGCAGCGCCCTCGCGCGAGCTGCACAGCGAATAGCCCGCGTGGTCGACGATCGTGTTCAGCGGCTCGATGACGAGCATGACGCCCGCCTCCTCCGCGAACGGCGCGAGCTCCTTGAGCACCGAGATCGTGTTTTCCTTCATCTCCTCCGGCGGGATCGGCACCGCGCGCGGCTTGACAGAGCGGTCCTCCTGCAATATGTCCGACATGCAGAAGACCGCCTTCGCGCCGAGCCGCTTCGCCATCGCGATCGAGGTCTTCATGTCCTCGATGTAGACCTCGCGGTCGGCCTTGTCGACCATCACGCCGCGTATGCTCCCCTGGAACGTCGCGAGGCGGATGCCCGCGCCCTTGAGCGTTTTCTCGATCGCGTCGATGTCTTTATCGACCCAGTTCCAGAACTCGACGTAGTCGAACCCGGCCTCCTTCGCGAGCCGTATGCGCTCGAGGAACGGATGCCCGGTGTAGATCATCTCGATGCAGCAGGAAAACTCCATGGCGACACTCCCTTCCATGACAAAACGATCCGTCCAAGGCCTCCGCCGCGCCGGATAAAACCGTTTTATTTCCGCAGTGCTTTCCGGCACCCTCTTCCATGGACAATTATAACAGAGCATCCGTTTTTAGGCAATAGTTCGCGCGAGATTTTTTCAAATTCGCCGTGTTTGTATAGAATTGCGTCCCCAAAACCGGGCCCCTGCGCAAATAAAACGCTTTATCCCGCGTTGACACGCGCGCGGCCGCGTGCTAGAATACAGGGAGGTATAAGGAGGCTTTCGATGCGCGCAACGATCAAGGACGTCGCGAGGTCGGCGGGCGTGTCCCCGTCGACGGTCTCGCTGGTGCTGAACAACCGCCCGGCGTCGATCTCCGGGGAGACGCGCGGCCGCGTGCTGCGCGCGGCGTCGGAGCTTCGCTATCGCCCGAACCAGCTCGCGGCCGGGCTCGTGACGAAGAAGACGCGCACGTTCGGGCTGATCGTGCCGGACATCGAAAACTGCTTCCACGCCTCCTACTGCGAGCAGATCGAGCGGTGCGCGCACCGCGAGGGCTATTCGACGCTGATCCGCATCGCGCAGAACGACCCGAACAAGACCGTGCGCTACCTGCGCGACTTCGAGGACCGCGGCGTCGACGGCGCGATCCTGACGAGCACGATGTTCGAGCGGCCGGAGGACACGAATCTCTGCCTCGAGGCGATCGACGAACTGCGCATCCCGACGATGCTGACCGACCGCGTGCCGCCGGAGCGCGTGCCGGGGGCCGTGATGCCCAACGACTTCCTCGGCGGCTACCTCGCCGCAAAGCACCTGCTGGGGCTCGGCCACCGGCGGATCGGCTGCGTGACCGGGAAGCTGTTCATCGAAAACTGCCGGGAGAGGCTCCGGGGCTTGCAGGCCGCGCTCTGGGAATTCGGCGTGCCGTTCGATCCGGCGCTCGTGCGCGAGGCGGACTTCCAGTTTTCGGGCGATTTCGACCAGCTCTCGTACCTGCTCGGCAAGAATGCCACCGCGGTGTTCTGCTTCAACGACACGATCGCCTACGGCATCCTCCGGCAGATGCGCAACTACAGCCTGCGCGTGCCGGACGACCTGTCGCTGGTCGGCTTCGACGACCTCGTGTTCTCCGACCTCACGGAGCCGCCGCTGACGACGCTTTCGTACCCGGTCGAGGCGATGGCCGCGGCGGTCGTCGAGGGGCTGCTCCGGAAGATCGAGGGAAAGCCCGACGCCGGCGCGAAAACGGTGTTCGACCCGGTGCTCAAGGTCAAGGGGAGCACGCGCAGGCTCGGCTAGCGTTGCGTTTTCGCGCCCGGGCTGCTATAATGTGGGAAAAATGGACGGGCGAGGCGAATAGAGATGAAAAAGGTCGTTTTCTTCGCGGCGCTGCTGCTGATCCTTGCGCTCGCGGCCCCCGCGACGGCCGCGACGTGGCTCGAGCTTTCGAAGGCAGGCGCGCAGTGCATCGGCGCGAGCGCGGACGGCGCGCGCTTTCTGATGGTCGACGAGGCGGGCATGCTGAAGGAAGAAGGGGAATGCGCACTGCTGCCGCTGGGCATCTCCTCGGATGGGCTCCGCGCGCTCTGCATCGAGCTCAAAAGCGCGAGCCTGCTCTGGATCGACCTGAACACGCTCGAGGTCAAAACCGTGCCGACCGACGAGGACTTCGGCGCGCTTTATGCCGAGAAAAATGCCGAATACAGGCCGGTCATGACGCTTTCGATGCTCGGCTGGAACGGCGGGGACGTGCTCGCGGGGCCGACCGCGCCGGCCGGCTGCGCGCTCACGCTCGGCTGACTTTACACCCTCCCCAAAACGTGGTATACTGGGAGGGCATTTCAGGCAAGGGGGATACGGATTTGGAGTTCGACCGCATGGACGCCGAGGAGATCAAGCAGTCCATACGCAATAAACTGGAGAACAACTGCGGCTGCGAGCTGAGCGACGCGACCCCGCAGCAGCTGTATCAGGCCGTCGCGCACACGGTTCGCGACGAGGTCATGCGCAGGCGCACGGCTTCCCGCGGCGTGCGCAAGGCCGAGCGCAAGAAAAAGGTCTATTATCTGTGCGCGGAGTTCCTGACCGGGCGCGCGCTGCACGCGAACATCGTCAACCTCGTCAACGAGGCCAACTACAAGCAGGCGCTTCGGGAGCTGAACATCGACTCGGAGGCGATCTTCGAGCTCGAGCCGGAGCCGGGCCTCGGAAACGGCGGCCTCGGCAGGCTCGCGGCGTGCTTTCTGGACGCCTTGACGACGATGAACCTGCCCGCGATGGGCTGCACGATCCGCTACGAATTCGGGCTGTTTCGGCAGAAGCTGATCGACGGCTACCAGGCCGAGGTGCCCGACAACTGGCTCGAATCCGGCAACATCTGGGAGATTCCGCGCCCCGACCAGATGGTCGAGGTGCACTTCGGAGGGTATCTGCAGGAATACACCGAGAACGGGCGGCTGAAATACCGCCACTTAGACTACAAGACCGTCGAGGCCGTGCCCTACGACATCCCGATCGTGGGCTACGACACGTCCTTGGTCAACATGCTGCGCGTGTGGTCGGCGCGCTCGAAGAAGCGCATCGACATGGCATCGTTCAACTCCGGCCAGTACATAAAGGCCATGGAGGAGCGCGAGCTCGCCGAGGTCATCTCGAAGGTGCTCTACCCGAACGACGGAAACTACGAGGGCAAGGAACTTCGGCTCAAGCAGCAGTACTTCTTCTCGTCGGCGTCGGTGCAGTACGCGGTCAACGACTTCATCAAGGTCTACGGCTACGACTGGAAGATCTTCCCGGACAAGGTCGCCATCCACATCAACGACACGCACCCGGCGATCGCGATTCCGGAATTGATGCGCATATTCGTCGACGAATACGAGCTCCCGTGGGACACCGCGGAGGACCTCTGCCGCCGGACGTTCGCGTACACGAACCACACCGTCATGCAGGAGGCGCTCGAGCGGTGGCCCGAGGACATGCTGCGCGTGCAGCTCCCGCGCATCCACATGATTCTCTGCGAGATGAACCGCAGGCTCTGCGAGAAGCTCTGGGCGAAGTTCCCCGGCCAGTGGGACCGCATCGCGCAGATGTCGATCCTCGCCTACGGGCAGGCGCACATGGCGAACCTCGCCGTCTCCTCGACGCACGCGGTCAACGGCGTGTCGGCGATCCACACGGACATCCTCCGCCGCCAGACGTTTCGCGACTACGCGGCGCTGGAGCCGAGCAAATTCCTGTCGATCACGAACGGCATCACGCACAGGCGCTGGCTCATGCAGGCGAACCCGGGGCTGTCCGCGCTCATCGACGAGGCGATCGGCGGTCTCTGGCGCAAGAGCCCGGAGCGCCTCGAGGACCTCTTGCCGTTCCGCGAGGACGCCGCGTTCCGCGACAAATTCGACGCGGTCAAGCGGCAAAACAAGGAGCGGCTCTCGCGCCACGTGCTCTCGCACCAGTGCGCCTTGATCGACCCGGGCACGATCTTCGACGCGCAGGCGAAGCGGCTTCACGAGTACAAGCGCCAGCTGATCAACGCGCTCGGGATTTTGATGATGTACAACCAGATCGATGCGAACCCGGACGCGCAGTTCGCGCCGCGCACGTTCCTGTTCGGCGCGAAGGCGTCGCCGGGCTACTATCGCGCGAAGCTGATCATCAAGCTGATCAACGCGATCGGCGAGCTCGTGAAGAGGCATCCGCGCGCGTCGAAGCTGATCAACGTCGTGTTCCTCGAAAACTACTGCGTGTCGCTCGCCGAGCTCTTGATGCCCGCGACCGACATCTCCGAACAGCTCTCGACCGCCGGAAAGGAGGCCAGCGGCACCGGCAACATGAAGTTCATGATGAACGGCGCGGTGACGGTCGGCACGATGGACGGCGCGAACTGCGAGATCTTCGACGCCGTCGGCAAGGACAACATCTACATCTTCGGCCTGAACGCCGAGGAGGTCGAGCAGAGCTACTCGAAGTACCGCGCGAGCGAAATCTACGAGACGAACCCGGCCGTGCGGCACGCGCTCGAGCAGCTGATCAACGGCCAACTGTCCCCGGACAACCCGGTGCTGTTCCAGGAGCTCTACCACGCGCTGCTCTTCGGCGACGGCTGCGGCATGGCCGACCCGTACTTCGTGCTGAAGGACCTGCCGGCGTTCCTCTCGACGCAGCGCCGCGTCAGCGAGGACTACCTGAACCGCGAGAAGTGGCTGAAGATGGCGATCACGAACACCGCGAAGTCCGGCGCGTTCGCGGCCGACCGCACGATCGCCGAGTACAACGAAAAGATCTGGCGGCTCGAGCCGCTCGAATTGTGATCGTCCACGATTCCCGGGACCTGGCCTTCCGGAATCCCGGCGGCGCGCGCCCCGCGGGCGGGGTGGTCGCGCTGTCGGTGCGCGCGGACGGCGCGAAATCGGCGACGCTTCGGATGTGGAAGGACGGGCGCGAGCGGAAGGTGCCGATGATGCGCGTCGACGGCGCGGAGGGCGACCTGTTCCGCTGCGAGGCCGACCTCCCGAAGCATCCCGGGAACCTCTGGTATTTCTTCATACTCGAGTATGATGATCATACCGTCTATTACGGCAACGCGCGCGACCTGTGCTACGGCGAGGGCTCTTGCTACTCCCACGAGCCGCCGAGCTACCAGATCACGCTCTACGACCCGGCGTTCGAGGTCCCCGCGTGGCTTCGCGACGGCATGATGATGCAGATTCTTCCCGATCGCTTCCACCGCGCCGGCCCCGCGGACCCGAGCCTGCTCGCGCCCGGCGCGTACCTGCACGAGAACTGGTACGACTGGCCGGATTTGAACCTCGAGCTCGACCAGCTCGAGCGGTCCGCAAACGACTTCTTCGGCGGAAACCTCCGCGGCGTATTGGAGAAGCTCCCGTACATCGAGTCCCTCGGCATCACCGCGATCTACCTGAATCCGATCTTCCGCTCGCCGTCGAACCACAAGTACGACACCGCGAATTACCACGAGATCGACCCGTCGTTCGGAACCGAGGCGGATTTCCGCGCGCTCGTCGAGGGCGCCAAGTCCCGCGGCATGCGCGTGATACTCGACGGCGTGTTCTCGCACATCGGCGCGGACAGCGTGTACTTCAACAAATACGGCACCTACGGCGAGGACGCGGGCGCGTACCGGAATCCCGGCAGCCGCTACTGGCCGTGGTTCCGCTTCCACAGGTGGCCGGACGAGTACGAGAGCTGGTGGGGGTTTCAGACGCTGCCGAACGTCGAGGAGATGGAGGAGAGCTACCGCCAATTTATCAACGGGCCGCGCGGCGTCGTCGCGAAATGGCTCCGGGAGGGCGCGGGCGGCTGGCGGCTCGACGTGGCGGACGAGCTTCCGATGCCGTTTTTGCGCGAGCTCCGCAGGCGCGCGAAGAAGACGGCCCCGGACGCGGCGATCATCGGCGAGGTCTGGGAAGACCCGACGAACAAGATCGCCTACGGCGAGGTGCGCTGCTACTGCGAGGGCGACACGCTCGACAGCGCGATGAACTACCCGCTCCGGGAGGCCGCGTTCGACTTTCTGATGGGCAAGAGCGACGCGTTTAAGCTCGTGCGCAGGATCGAGGCGATGCGGGAGTCGATGCCGAAGCCGTTCTTCTACGCGATGATGAACCTGCTCGGAAGCCACGACAAGCCGCGCGCGATCAACGTGCTGGCCGACTGCGGCAACATGCAGCCCGAGCGCCGCTACCGCTTCCCGCTGGAATTGACCGCCGAGCAATATGCGCGCGGCAGGCGGCGGCTGATCGAGGCGTGGCGGCTCGTATGCGCGCTGCCGGGCATGCCGAGCCTATACTACGGCGACGAGGCGGGGCTGACCGGCATGGCCGACCCGTTCTGCCGGCGCGCGTACCCGTGGGGGCGCGAGGATGCGGAGCTCGTAGAACAGTTCCGCGGGATCGCGCGGGAGCGGAGGGCATCCCGGGCGCTCCGGACCGGCGGGATGCGGCTGATC
>MWAC01000104.1 GCA_002068815.1 Firmicutes bacterium ADurb.Bin467
TCGTCGAGCGCATGCTCCAGGGCGACCTCTCGGCGCGGGACCTCCTGATCGAGCACAACCTGCGCCTCGTGGCGCACATCGCGAAAAAGTACCAAAACAGCGCGCTGGACAGCGACGACCTCGTGTCCGTCGGCTCGATCGGCCTGATCAAGGCGGTCAACACGTTCCGCCCGGAGGCGGGAAAGCTGACGACGTACGCCTCGCGCTGCATCGAAAACGAAATCCTGATGCAGCTTCGCGCGAACCGCAAGAACCGGAACACGATGCTCTTGGACGAACCGATCGGGACCGACAAGGACGGCAACGAGATACGGCTCATGGACCTGCTCGGCACGGACAAAAACGCCGTCTCCGACCAGGTCGAGGTGTCGATCGAGTCCGAGCGCGCGGTCAGGCTGATCTCCCGCGTGCTCGACGAGCGTGAGCGCAGGGTCGTCGAATTGCGCTACGGCCTAACCGACGGCATACTCAAGCCGCAGCACGAGGTCGCGCGCGCGCTCGGCATCTCGCGCAGCTACGTCTCCCGCATCGAAAAAAAGGCGCTCCTGAAGCTCCGAAAGGCGCTTGGCGGTTGAACCCCGGCCCGGGGTGTGGTATAATGCGGATATATACCACAAAGGATCGGGGTGCCTGCGATGTATTACGGCGACGACGCGTTTGCCACCATGCTTCTGACCGTGTCGCTGTCGCCGAACCGGGCGGAGTACGTGCGGCCGCTCTCGACGCCCGAGTATCGGCGCATATTGCAGCGCGCGGGCGCGAGCTCCGTCGGGAGGCTCGGCGGGCTGCTCGGCGTCGACATCAGCGGGCTGATGCAGCTGCTCGCCGTTCCGGAGGAGGAGGCCTACCGGATCTTCACGCTTCTGAACCGCGGCGTGCAGCTCTCCTACGCGCTCGAGGCGTTTGAGCAGAAGGGCATACAGGCGTTCACGTGCTTTGACGACGGCTATCCGCAGAAGCTCCGCAGCCGCATGGAGGCCGGGGCGCCGCCGTCGCTGTTCTTCGCGGGCAACCGCGCGCTGTTCGATCAGCCGGCCATCTCGGTGATCGGCGTCAGCGGCATCAAGACGACGCCGGAGGTGCGGCAGTCGATCGAGGCGATCGTGCTCGGCGCGAAGGAGCTCGGCTTCCCGGTGATCGCCGGCGGCGAGCTCGGCGTATCGCGCGTCGCGGAGGGGCTGATCTTAGAGCACGGCGGAAAGCTGATCGTCGCCGTCGCCGGGGGGCTGCAGGAGCACGCGCTCGAGGAGACGGTCGCAAAGCTGCTCGCGGACGGGCGCGCGGCGCTTCTGTCGGTCGAGCACCCGGAGTCGCTGTTCACGATCCCCCACGCGATCGCCCGCAACAAGATCATCTTCGCGCTCTCGCAGGCGGCGTTCGTGTTCAACACCGACGGCAAGCGCGGCGAGACGGACGCGCTCAAAAACCGGCTGTGCAATTGGATCTACGCGCACACCGGCTGCCCCGCGAACCGCGCGCTCGTCTCCCGCGGCGCCGTGCCGTTCGGCGCGCTCGACCTCGAGGGCTTCCGCGCGCTGAGCGAGCACTGGAAGGGCACCGGCGCCGAGCAGATCAACCTATTCGATCTGCTGTAAGGCGATTCTTCGAGAATGCGTCCGGAAGGGCGCATTTTTTTGTTCCAAAAGCCCGAAAATGAACGCGAAACGCCATTGACTTCCCCGGCGGGACGGGCTATAATGCCCATAGAAACATGCTAACATGTTAGATGGAGGAGGTTTTTTCATGCTCTCGATGGAACAGGTCGCTTCCTGCGGCATCGTGCCGGTCGTCGTGCTCGACGACGCCGAGGCCGCCGTCCCCACCGCCAAGGCGCTGCTCGCAGGCGGCATCAACGTCATGGAAATCACGTTCCGCACCGCGGCCGCGAAGGCGTCGATCGCGAAGGTCGCGAAGGAAATGCCCGGGATGATCGTCGGCGCGGGCACGGTCGTCAACGTCGAACAGCTCAGGGACGCCGTCGAGGCGGGCGCGCAGTTCGCCGTGTCCCCCGGCTCGGACAGCGAGGTCATCCTGGAGGCGGCGAAACTCGGCGTTCCGATCGTCCCCGGCGTCGTGACGCCCAGCGAGATCATGATGGGCCTGAAGCTCGGCATCAAGGTGTTCAAGTTCTTCCCGGCGGAGAACTACGGCGGGCTCAAGACCATCAAGGCGCTGTCCGGCCCGTTCCCGCAGATCACGTTCATCCCGACCGGCGGCATCTCGCAGGACAACGCGGCCGAGTACTTCAAGAACCCGAAGATTCGCGCCGTCGGCGGAAGCTGGATGGTCTCAAAGGAGATGATCGCGGGCGGGCGGTTCGACGAGATCACCGAGAAGTCCGCCGCCGCGACAAAGCTGTTCCGCGAAATCCGCGGCTGAGGAGGGCATATGGAGCTGAACGTCAAGCCGAAGGGCAGCTGCAGATACGACCAGATTTCGCTCGGCGAGATCATGCTCCGGCTCGATCCGGGCGAGGGCCGCGTGCGCACCGCGCGCAGCTTCACCGCCTGGGAGGGCGGCGGCGAGTACAACGTCGCGCGCGGGCTCAGGCGCTGCTTTAAGATGGACACCGCCGTCGTGACCGCGCTCGCCGACAACGATGTCGGCTACCTGATCGAGGACTTCGTCCTGCAGGGCGGCGTCGACGCGAGCCTCATCCGATGGGCGCCCTTCGACGGCATCGGCCGCAGGGTGCGCAACGGCCTCAACTTCACCGAGCGCGGCTTCGGCGTGCGCGGCGCGCTGGGCATCTCCGACCGCGCGAACACCGCCGCCTCGCAGATGAAGCCCGGCGACTTCGACTGGGAGCACATCTTCGGAACGCTCGGCGCGCGCTGGTT
Source organism: Firmicutes bacterium ADurb.Bin467 (assembly GCA_002068815.1). Classification (GTDB taxonomy): domain Bacteria; phylum Bacillota; class Clostridia; order Christensenellales; family Aristaeellaceae; genus Pullichristensenella. The sequence goes on from MWAC01000104.1 coordinate 2,841, forward strand.
CCACACCGGCGGCATCTTCGCGGCGCTGTCGGAGACGACGGCGGAGGTCGTCGTCGAGGCGGTCAAGGTCGCGAAGAAGCACGGAACCATCGTCAGCTACGACCTCAACTACCGCCCGTCGCTGTGGCGCGACATCGGCGGCAAGCAGAAGGCGCAGGCCGTCAACCGCGCGATCGCGCCCTACATCGACGTGATGATCGGCAACGAGGAGGATTTCACCGCGTGCCTCGGCTTTGAGATCGCGAACTCCGACCTCAAGAAGCTCGACATCGACGGCTACCGGCGCATGATGGACGAAGCCGCGCGCGCATACCCGAACTTCAAGGTCATCGGGACGACGCTGCGCGAGGTGAAGAGCGCCACCGTCAACGACTGGTCGGCGCTGTGCTGGTGCGACGGCGCCGTCTACAAGGCGAAGGACTACCCGGCGCTCGAGATATTCGACCGCGTCGGCGGCGGAGACAGCTTCGCGTCGGGGCTGATCTACGGCCTGATGACGACCGGCGACCCTGAGAAGGCCGTCAACTACGGCGCGGCGCACGGCGCGCTCGCGATGACGACGCCCGGCGACACGTCGATGGCGCGGCTCAACGAAGTCGAGAGCCTGATGAAGGACGGCGGCGCCCGCGTCAACCGCTGACGGAGGCGGCATGAGCAGTTCGGACAGCGTGCAGGAGAAGACCTTTCTGCTCCTGCGCGGCAAGATCATCGACATGGAGCTCGCGCCCGGCACCGCGATGAGTGTCTACGAGCTCTCCGAAAAGCTGAGCGTCAGCCGCACGCCGGTGCGCGAGGCGTTCATACGGCTGGCGAGCGAGTCGCTGGTCAGCATCCTGCCGCAGCGCCGGACGCTCGTCAGCAAGATCGACTTTTCGCGCGTCCGGCAGGAGCGGTTTCTGCGCGTCGCGCTCGAGCTCGCGGCGGTCCCGGAGTTTCTGAAAAACCTCGACGCCGCGGCGCTCGGGCGGATGCGCGCGGTGCTGAAACTGCAGCGCGACGCCGTGAGACAGGGCGACGCGGTCGGC
>MWAC01000105.1 GCA_002068815.1 Firmicutes bacterium ADurb.Bin467
CACGCGGTTCAAGAGCGGGTACGGCACGTCCACGAGCAGCCGCGCGGTCGGGTGCATCGTGCCGACGCCGCACTGGTCGACGGCGCGCTTCGCGGCCTCGGCGTAGGCGCGGACGAGCCCGCCGGCGCCGAGCAGCACGCCGCCGAAGTAGCGCGTGACGACGACCAGGCAGTTCGTGATGCCGCGCGACTTCATGTGCTCGATGATCGGGAGCCCCGCGGTGCCGCCGGGTTCGCCGTCGTCGGAATAGCGCATGACGCCCATATTCGCGCCGACGATGTACGCGTAGCAGTTGTGATTCGCGTCCTTGTGCGACTGTCGGATTTCGGACAGGAGCGCAAGCGCGGCTTCCTCGGTCCCGGCGGGCGCGCCGGAGCCGATGAAGCGGGACTTGTTGACGACGAACTCCGCGGCCGCCGATTGCAAGAGCGTCCTGTAGGGCCTCATTTCCCCCTCCGTCAAAAAACGGCCGCGCCCGGGCAGACGCGGCCGCAATTGGTTCAGTCCTTCAGCACAAAGCGGTGGTACGTCTTCTTGCCCTTGCGGACGACGATCCCCTCGCCCTTGAGCATCTCCTCCGTCACGCGGAAGTTCTCATCGGTCACCTTCTCGTCGCCGATCGACACGCCGCCCTGCTGGATCGCCTTTCGCGCCTCGCCGTTCGATTTGCACAGCCCGCATTTCGCGATCAGCGCGATCAGCCGGTTCTCCTGCGAGAGCTCCTCGCGGGTGATCTCGGTCGTCGGGACGGACCCCGCCATCGCGCCGCCGGCGAACAGCGCCTCGGCGGCCTCGCGCGCCTTCTCGGCCTCGTCAACCCCGTGGATCAGCTTCGTGACCTCGTACGCGAGCACGCGCTTCGCCTCGTTGATCCCGGCGTCCTTGAGAGCGCCGAGCCGCCGGACCTCGTCCATCGGGAGGAACGTCAGCATCGCGAGGCACTTCTCGACGTCCTGGTCGTCGACGTTTCGCCAGTACTGGTAGAACTCGTACGGCGTCGTGCGCTCGGGGTCGAGCCACAGCGCGCCCTTCTCGGTCTTGCCCATCTTGCGGCCGTCGGAGGTCAGCAAGAGCTTGAACGTCAGCGCGAACGCGGGTCTCTGCTCCTTGCGGCGGATCAGGTCCGCGCCGGAGAGGATGTTCGACCACTGGTCGTCGCCGCCGGTCTGCAGGATGCAGTTGTGGCGCTTGAAGAGCTCGAGGAAGTCGTAGCTCTGCATGATCATGTAGTTGAACTCGAGGAACGTCAGCCCCTTCTCCATCCGCTGCCGGTAGCACTCGGCGGTCAGCATGCGGTTGACCGAGAACAGCGGACCGATGTCGCGCAGGAAGTCGATGTAGTTGAGCCTGCGCAGCCAGTCCGCGTTGTTGACGACGATCGCGGCGTTTTCCTTTCCGGAATCGAAGTCGAGGAAGCGCGCCATCTGGCGCCGGATCTTCTCGACGTTTTCGTCGATGTCCTCGGTCGTCAGCATCTTGCGCAGGTCACTCTTGCCGGACGGGTCGCCGACCATGCCGGTGCCGCCGCCCATCAGCGCGATCGGCCGGTGCCCCGACCTCTGCAGGTGCGCCATCGCGATGATCGGGATGTAGTGGCCGATGTGCAGGCTGTCCGCGGTCGGGTCGAAGCCCGTGTAGAACGTGACCATGCCCTCGTCAAAGGCCCTGTAGAGGTCGTCCTCGAACGTGACCTGCGCGACAAAGCCGCGCTCCTTCAGGATGTCCAGCGGGTGCATCGTGTTTCCTCCTTATCGCAGGGCCTCGCCCAACAGGCGCATGCCCTTTTCAATGTCCTCGACCGGGGCGTTGGAAAAGTTCAGCCGCATTGTGTTTTCGTGCCCGCCCTCGACATAGAAGAACGTGCCGGGCACGTAGGCGACGTTTTTCGCGACCGCGGTTTCGAGCAGTTCCCGCGCATTTTTGCCCTCCGGGAGCTCCGCCCAGACGAACAGCCCGCCCTCGGGCGAAGTGTTCCGCGTGCCTTCGGGGAAATATCGGAAGCCGTTCAGCATCGCGCCGAGCTGCCTCCGGTAGTCCGCGCAGATGCGCTCGAGGTGCGCGGGCATGAGCCCTTTTCGCAGGTACCCGTCGACGATCGCCTGGATGAGAAGCGGCGAGTGCACGTCCGCGGACTGCTTGCCGATGGTCATCTTGCGCAAGAGCACCGGGTTTGCGACGACCGCGCCGAGGCGCAGGCCCGGGGCGACATACTTCGAGAAGCTCGACATGTAGACGACCCAACCGTTTTCGTCGAACGACTTGATCGTGGGCAGCGGCTCGCCCGAAAAGCGCAGGTCGCGGTACGGGTCGTCCTCGGCGAGCACGACGCCGTAGCGGTTCGCGAGCTCCGCCAGCGCGCGCCTGCGCTCGAGCGACAGCGTGACGCCGGTCGGGTTCTGGAACGTCGGGATCACGTAGAGGAGCTTCGGGCGGTGCTTCCTGATCTTCTCCTCGACGTCCTCCGGGATCGCGCCTCGGTCGTCGGTCGCGATCGGAATGACCGCAGCGTTGTAGGTGCGCATCGCCTGCAGCGCGCCCAAGAACGTCGGGCTCTCGGCGAGTATCGCGTCGCCCGGCTCGATCACGGCCTTGAGCAGCAAATCCCACGCCTGCGAACCGCCCTGCACCGGCAGAAGCTCGCCCGGCCCGGCCGACACGCCCGCGCCCTTCAGGAACTCGCGCGCGCTCTCGAGGAACGGGCCGAAGCCCTCGGTCGCGCCGTACTGCAAAAGCTGCGCGCCGTATTTCCCGAGCGCCTCCCGCGCAATCTCCGAGATGACCTCCGGCTCGAGCGCCGCGTTCGAAGGATTCCCCCCCGCAAACGAGATCATGCCGGGCTTCCCGAGCAGCTTGAAGATCTCCCGGATCGCCGAGCCCGTGATCGGCCGCATGTGCCGCGCGATGATTTCCTCGCTGAACTGCATCCGCTACCCCTCCCGTAACAAAAAGTCGCCCTCCGATTGGGAAGGCGACAGTATCGCGGTACCACTTCCTTTACCGCCCCACGTGCCAGCTTTGCTGCCCCGTGGGCTTCGGCCGGCGATTTTCAAATCGCGGCCTCGGCCCTTCGGGCGCTCACACACGCCCCACGTGCCAGCTTCGCTGCCCCGTGGGCTTCGGCCGGCGATTTTCAAATCGCGGCCTCGGCCCTTCGGGCGCTCACACGCAAAATGGCGGTCTCTCAAGGCGCTCTCACGGGCGCAGGCCGTCCCGGGCTACTCACCGCTTCGCCCGGGCCGCTCCGGAATGTATTCGCGCGCCGCCTCCGCTCCCTTTCACCGCCCGGGAGCTCTCTGCATCCGGCGCTTCGCGCTACTTCTTTCCATCATCGCGTTTGTTCGAGCATAGCACATAGGAATGCCCGTTGTCAAGCCGTCAAGAGCATTTAACGGATCAGGCGTCGAGCCGCTTGACGTTCAGCTTTCCCGACGGGTTTTCCTCGCGCATCCTGCCGCGCAGCACGCCGAACAGCCCGAGGGCCGCGAAGAAGTACCCCATGACCAGGTTTTTCAAAAACTGCGCGCGGAACTCCGGGTCCGCGGCGGCGAACTTGATGTACTCCCCGAGGAACGGCCAGAGCGAGATCGAGCCGGGAAGCAGCCCGAGCTCGCGGTCCATCTCGCCGGTGATCACATACCACCCCGCCGACGCGATCTCGCCGAGCGCGCTCGCGACGAACACCATGGCGACGGTCACGAACACGACGGTCAGCACGCGGCCCCTGCCCGGCGGCCCTCCGAACTTCTTGTGGCCGAAATTCGCGCCGAGCGCGATCAGCGCGCCGGCAAACGACGCGAGGTAGCCCGCGATAAACAGCACGGCCCACGGGATCGTCCCCACGAACCCCCCGATAAGCGCGCCGAGGAAGCCCTTTGCGCTGCCGCCGACGGGCGCGGGCTCGTGCCTTTTGATCTCCCGCTCGGCCTCCGCCTCGCGCTCGAACGGCTCGACGCAGTCCGGGTGCATGACAGAGAGCGAATCGTTGACGAGCACGTGCGCGGCGCCCTCCCCGACCGGCTCCGCGCAGTGGAGGCACGCAAAGCCGCGGTTCATGCCGCGCGCGGCGAGCGCCGGGAGCTCGGTCTGTAAAAACGCGCGCATGCGCTTGATCGTCCCGTATGTATCGTGAAACACGAAGCGCGCCGAATCCCGACCGGTCAGAATCCGCTGTATGCGGTACTTCTTCGCGGGCTCCGACAGCAGCTCCTCCGCGTCGTCGCACTCCCCGAGGTTCATCGCCACGGAAATTGTCTTCGTCCCCATCCCGTCCCACATGGCGATGGGAAAGCCCTCGACCGCGCCGTAGATCGTCTTCCGGCTGGGGCGCATGCCGAACTCCCCGCCCAGCTTTGCCAATTGACTCGAATACACGAAAACCTTCCCCCATTGCATTTGTATTCCCCAAGCTCAGATGCTCAGCCGCGTGGCGGTGTTCTCCTCCGCCTCCGAATCCCGCGAGCCGCCGAAGGGCTCGACGAACCCGAAGACCGCGCCGAGGCCGCCCATGAACAGCAGGACCGCCAGGTGCTGCCGGAACTCCCGCCCGAACATCGGCGCGCCCGACCGCCCCGCCATCCACGCGGCGGCGGCGGCGCTCGTACCGCAGACCGCGATCGCGGCCGCCGCGATCGCGCGCGCGGTGCGGGAGCGGTCGCTCCGGCCGCGGAAGGCGTCGTGGCCCCCGTATGCGCCCAGCGCGACGAGGAAGCCGTAGGCGTTCCCCACGACCTCGCCCCAATCGTCGAAATACGGTATCAGCGACATAAGGACCATCGCGCCGAACCCCAGCACCGCGCCCACAATCGCGCCCAGCAGCGCGCCGAGAAAGCCCCGGGCCGCGCTCTCGCGGGAAAGCGTCCGCGCGCGCTCCTCCTCCCACGCCGCCCGCGCCGCGCGCTCATAGGGCCCGGCGCAATCGGGGTGCAGCACGAGCAGCTCCTCGCGGATCAGCAGGTATTCCGCCTCGCCCCGGACGGCCCTTCGGCAGTGCGGGCAGAGGAACTCCCGGTTCCAGCCGCGCGCGGCGAATTCCGGCATCTCCTGCCGCAGAAACGCGCCGATCTTTGCAAGCGGCTTGCGGGCGCGAAGGAAGCGAAACGAGGCCGAGCTCCCGCCCGCGCGCACGTCCGACACCCCGTACGCCTCCCGGAGCCGCGGCAGCAGCCCCTCGGCGCCGGCGAGCCCGTCCGGGCTCATGGCCACATAGACGCCTCCCGTGCCCGCGGCGTAGCGCGAAATGGCCAGAGGAAAGCCCTGCACGCGGCCGCAGACCGCCCGTTGGCCGACGCGCAGCGAAAATTCCCTGGCCATTTCGTCGTATTCCGTCTCGTGCACGCGCTCTTCCCTCCGGAGAAAGTATACATGCGCGCGCGGCGGATGTCAAATGTGCGTGCGCTAGACGATCGTCCGTTCGAGGTAATCGACGCAGAGCTTCGCCATCTTCTCGCCGAGCTCGGGGCTCGCGTCGACCGCGGGCTTGGCGAACCACTCGGTGTTCCACTTCGCGCGCTGGATGTCGACGTTCTCGGGGTAGAACGCCCACAAAAGCGACGTCTCGAACGTGCCGGCGTGGTCGAAGCCGCCGCAGGCCCTCTGCACCTGCGCGTCCATGAGCTGGATCGTCTTGATGAACGTCAGCGG
>MWAC01000106.1 GCA_002068815.1 Firmicutes bacterium ADurb.Bin467
CTCTTCCCGCCGTTTTGGGTCGACCACATAGACGCGCACTCGGACCTCGGCATCGGAAGGCCCGGCCCGGCCTACGTGCTCGAGACGGTGCTCTCGCTGCCCCCCGAGCGGCGCGCGGACATCGGTCGGTATTGTCGCGAACGCGTGCTCGACGAGGCGAACTATTTGCTGTTCGCGCTCGCGTTCCGCTGGATTTCCGCGCTCTCGCTCGTGCGCAACCCGCGCTCGCGGAGGGACGTGCCCGATCGGATCGCGGTGCGCGAGGGGAACGGCGTGCGCGCCCTGAAGCTCACTTCGTCGGTTTCGAAGCTGCTCCCGCGGCTCGATTTTCGCGAGCCGGAGGTCAAGTGCTCGGTCATAAGCGACCCGTGGGCGTTCCGCGCGGCCGGGCCGTACGCGTTCGCGACGCTCGCGGTCTCGCCGCGCTACGCGCCGAGGGAGGCCGACTTCATTGCGGAGCTTTTCCAGGAATATGTGCAAATCGAACAAAATTAGACATTTTTCGTGGAGAATCTTGACTTTTCTCCGCAAAAGCCGCATGATAAGGGGGAACATTTACGCAAGAGGTGATCCGCTTGACGGCGGTGATCGTTCCGGCATATAAACCCTCCGAAGAACTTTTGCAACTCGCGGAACAGTTCCGCGGCTATCGGGATTTTCAGCTGATCATCGTGGACGACGGCAGCGGCCCGGAATACCGGGCCGTCTTTGACGCGCTGCCCGCGCCGGCGATCGTGCTGCGCCACGAGGCCAACCGCGGCAAGGGCGCCGCCATCAAGACCGCGATGCGCTACGCGCTCGACAACCTCCCCAACTGCGGGATCGCGCTGACGGCGGACGCGGACGGGCAGCACGCGTTTCTCGACATCATCCGCGTGAACGAGGTCGCCCGGGCGAACCCGGACGCCCTGACGCTCGGCTGCCGCGCGTTCCGCGGGGACGTGCCGCTTCGAAGCCGGCTCGGAAACGCGCTGACCAGGCAGGTGTTCGCGATCGTCGGCGGCAGGTACGTGTCCGACACGCAGACGGGGCTCCGGGCGTTCGGCCGCGAGACCATGCGCCGCTTTTTGGAGATCCCCGGCGAGCGGTACGAGTACGAGATCAACATGCTGCTCGCCGCCGCGCGCGAGGGGATGCCGATCCGCGAGGTTGAAATCGAGACGATCTATCTCCGGAACAACGAGTCCTCGCACTTCCACCCGGTCCGCGACTCGATCCGGATTTACGCGAGGATACTGCTGTTTGCGTGCTCGTCGCTGCTCTCGTTCGGCGTCGACATGGCGGCGGTGCTGCTCTTCAACGCGCTGCTTTTGCGGCACTTCCCCGCGGAGGAGGCGCTGCTCGGGAGCGTCGTCGCGGCGCGGCTCTTGAGCGCGGCGGTCAATTTCACGATCAACCGCCAGGTCGTGTTCCGCGGCAACGAGCGGCTCCAGAGCGCCGCCGTGAAGTACGCGCTGCTCGCGGCGTGCATACTCGCCGTCAACTACGCGATGCTCAGGCTCTTGACGCTCCGGCTCGGCTGGCCGCTGGGCGTCTCGAAGCTCTTGGTCGAGGCGACGCTGTTCGCGCTGAGCTTCGTCGCGCAGGGGCGCTTCGTGTACAGAAGGGCGGTGAAGTAGCCCGTGCCGCGCAAAAAGGGCCGCCTCGCCCGCCTCGTCTCCGGGGTGTTTGAAAGAAGGCCGCTGCCGCTGCCGATCGTGATCGCGCTCGACGTGCTCTTGCTCGGCGCCGCGCTCGTCGTGTTCGCGCTGTTTCACCACGTGATCCCCCGGAAGGGCACGCCCGTCGGCACGGTCTCCTCCCGCGAGGGCGCGGCGCAGACCGTGGTGATCGAGGTCGCCGCGCCGTCCGTCGCGCCCGAGGAGCCGGAGCCGACCGTCGCCGCGGCGGTCGGGGACTTCAGCCTCCTGTACCCGGAGGGGTTCTCCGCGTCCGGCGCGCGCGAGTGGAACGAGGGCGACACCTACGTCTACCAGAGCGAGAACGTGCGCATCGCGAACACGCCGCATTCGGAGGACTTCGGCGACGGCATGGTCAACTACTACGTCTCCGACATCCTCGTGCGCGACATTTCGAATTTCCAGACCGCGCTCGCCAAGGACACCTACGGCCGCGGCTACCGCGAGGAGACCGCCGCGCTCGCGGCGCGCTCCGGCGCGCTGATCGCCGTCAACGGCGACTACTACGGCTCGCGCAGCGAGGGCATCGTCATGCGCAACGGCACGCTCTACCGCCAGAGCGAGTTCGGCGACATCTGCGTGCTCTACTGGGACGGCACGATGGAGACGTATCTGCAATACGACGTCGACCCGGAGGCGATACTCGCGCGCGGGCCGTACCAGATATGGAGCTTCGGGCCGGAATTGCTCGACGACGAGGGGCAAAAGATGGCCGCGTTCAACTCCGCGGTCGCGCCGAACAACCCGCGCACCGCGATCGGCTACTTCGCGCCGGGGCACTACTGCTTCGTCGTCGTCGACGGGCGCTCGTCGGCCTCGAAGGGCGTGACGCTCTCGCAGCTATCGGAATTGATGTTCAAGCTCGGCTGCAAGCGCGCCTACAACCTCGACGGCGGGCAGACCTCCGTCATGACCTGGCGCGGCGAGATCGTCAACCGCCCCGCCGAGGGCGGAAGGCCGTGCAGCGACATCATCATGATTGTGGAGTGAGGCGCCATGCTCAAGACGATTCTTGCGCACGCGGTGTTCGTGCTCAGCGGCATGTACCTGACATTTTTCCTGATCGACCGCGTGAACCCCGCGATGAACTTCATCAACAACGGCATCACGAAGGCGCTGCTGCTTCTGCTGTGCCTCTGCGCGGTGATCCTGGCGCTGTTCGCCGCCGCCGAGCGGCGGGCGAGGACGCGGAGAATCGCGCGGAACAAGAGGCCGAGATATTAGAAAAATACCGCACGAATCGTGCGGTATTTTTCTTAGAGGATGTACCGGTTGAGCACCGGGATCTTGTTCAGCAGATGCGCGGCGAGCAGCGAGAGCGCCATCACCGCGGCCGCGATCAGCAGAACGGACAGGGCGGGGAAGAAGTTCGGCGAAAGGATTCCGAGCTTCCGGAACAGTATGATGAAAAAATCGTGCACGAGGTACGCGCCGAAGCAGAGCTTCGAGAGCGTGCCGACCGCCCGCGCAACGCGCGGCGAGGGGGCGCTGTGTTCAAACCGGCGCTTGACAAGCAGGAAAATGCTCGCCGAGACAAACGCCGTGTTGGGAAGCAGGTTGTGTATGAGCGCCTCCGTCGCCGAACCCGAGCGCAAGCTGAGGTAGAGCGTGCCCCCGACCGTGAAGGCGAGCGAGAGCGCGCCGAGCGCATGGAGCGCGCGCACGGCGCAAGCGGGAAGTTGGTAGTTCGCCAGATAGTGCCCCAGCACGAAAAACCCCGCGTAACCCAGCGCCGTATGGAACGCCACCTTGCTCCGGAACGACGAAACGAGCCGGGCGAGCGGGCCGGAAACGCACAGCAAGTTGAGCGCCAGTTCAAACACAAACCAAAGCGCGAGAAAGTACTCCGCCGTGCGCCTGGACCGGCAGATGACGCGCAGCAGCGGGGAAGCGATGTACAGTCCAACGATCATGTACATAAACCACAGGTGGTAGTGCCCGCGGATGGCGAGCTTGACTATTTTTAAAAGGGAGGCCGCGCCGATCGGGTTCCGGGAAAGGACCGTGTAGGCCGCGTAGAGCGTCGCCCAGAACACATACGCGGTCACGAGCCTGAGAATTTTTTGAAAATACAGCTTTTTGAGCGAATACTCGCGATTGCCGTCCAGCAGAAACGCGCCGGAGATCATCACAAACACGGGGACGCAGAAGCGGACGAGGCCTTGATAGAAGTTGGAGATGTTCCAATTGAGCGAGCCGACCGCGGCGGTCAGGAACTTCTGCGCGTTTATGTGCAGGAGCACCATCGCGAAGATGCTCAGTATCCGAAGCAGATCAAAGTAGAGAACCCGGCCTGCCGGCTGCCGCTCCTCTGGCATGGATTTTCCCTCTTTTCGTCAGCGTCTTTTGTGGGTAGAACCAGTATAGCACACGCAGGCATCGGGGACAAGCCTAATGCGGAAACAATTGCGTCAGCCGAGCTTGACGCCGCAGATCGGCTCGCCGGAGGGG
>MWAC01000107.1 GCA_002068815.1 Firmicutes bacterium ADurb.Bin467
GAAAGCGGTATGCGGGTGCTCGCGTACACATTTAAGAAGGTCCCGGCACTTCCCCGATCGCCGAATTTCGATGACGCCGAGGCCGGACTCGAGCTGCTCGGGCTTGTCGGGCTGATCGATCCGGCGAGGGTCGAGGTTCGGGCCGCGATCGACGAATGCCGCACAGCCGGCATCACGCCGGTCATGATCACCGGCGACCACGTCGTGACCGCCGCCGCGATCGCGCGCGACCTGGGCATCCTGATCGAGGGCCACGAGGCGATCACCGGCCAGGAATTGTCCAGAATGAGCGACGAGGAGCTCCGGTCGCGCGTGCGCAACATCTCCGTCTACGCGCGCGTGTCGCCGGAGGACAAGATACGCATCGTCCGCGCGTGGCAGGCGCTCGGCGAGATCGTCTCGATGACCGGCGACGGCGTCAACGACGCGCCGGCGCTCAAGGCCGCGGACATCGGCTGCGCGATGGGCATCACCGGCACCGACGTCGCGAAGGGCGCGGCGGACATGACGCTCACCGACGACAACTTCACGACGATCGTCGAGGCCGTGCGCGAGGGCCGCGGCATCTACGACAACATCCGCAAGGTCGTCGGCTTCCTGCTCGGCACGAACGTCGGCGAGGTGCTCTCGGTGTTCTTCGCGATGATCTTGTGGCACCGGACGCCGCTGCTCTCGATGCACCTGCTCCTGATCAACCTCGCGACCGACAGCCTGCCGGCGATCGCGCTGGGCATGGAGCCGGTCGAGAGGGGCGTCATGTCCCGCAAGCCGCGGCGCGGGAGCGAGGGCATCTTCGCGCACGGCTACGGCACGCAGGTCGCGCTGCAGGGGCTGATGTTCGGCGCGCTGACGCTGATCGCCTATAGGCTCGGCGAGATACGGACGGGCCTTTTGCAGGGCGGGCAGACGATGGCGTTCCTCGTGCTCGCGCTCTCGCAGGTCGTGCAGGCGTTCAACATGCGCTCGGTAAAGTCGCTGTTCAAGATCGGCCCGTTCGGAAACGGCAGGCTGAACCTCGCGGCGCTCGTTTCGACGGCGCTCGTGCTCGCGGTGGCGCTCGTGCCGCCGGTGCGCGACGCGTTCGGGCTGGTTAAGCTCCCGGGAGACCTCTACCTCTGGGCGCTCGCGCTGACGCTGTTCCCGCTCGTCGCGATGGAGGCCGCGAAGGCGCTGGAATTCATCCGGCACAGACATTAGGGAGGGTGCATCATGCCAGACAGAAACGAGATTCCCGAGCGATACCGCTGGCGGCTCGAGGACATCTACGAGGCGGCGGCGGACTGGGAGAACGCGCTTCGCGCCGTCGAAAAGCTGATCGCGGGCTTCTCGCGGTTTGAGGGGCGGCTTGGCGACCCCGAGACGCTGCTGGAGGCCATGAAGAACTTCGCGAGCATGCAGGAGATCGCCGTGAGCGTGCTCTCCTACGCGCGCATGCGCCGCGACGAGGACAACCGCGTCGCCGCGAACCAGGCGCTGACCTCGCGCGCGCAGGCGCTCCTGACTCGGCTCGAGACCGCCGTCAGCTTCATGACACCGGAACTGCTCGCGCAGCCCGAGGGCTACCTCCCGGAGGTCGCCGCGCGGGAGGACTTTTCGGATTTCGCCGTGACGCTTCGCAAGATCGAGCGCGAGCGCCCGCACACGCTGTCCGCGGCGGAGGAGAAGATCGTCGCGATGGCCGGCGAGATCGGCGCCGCGCCGGACACCGTCTACTCGATGCTGACCGACGCGGACATGAAGTTCCCGACGATCGAGGGCGAGGGCGCAGAGCCCGTCGCGATCACGCAGGCGGGCTACATCCCGCTGATGATGAGCCGCGACCGGCGCGTGCGCGAGGCCGCGTTCACCGGGCTCTACGAGGTGTTCAAGGGCTTCTCCGCGACGATCCCGGCAATCTACGCCGCGTCCGTCAAGGCAGACCTGTTTCAGGCGCAGACGTCGAGGCACTTGGGCGCGCTCGAGGCCGCGCTGTTCCCGGACGAGGTGCCCGTCTCCGTCTACGAGAACCTCATCCGCTCCGTGCGCGGGCACCTCATGTCGCTGAACCGCTTCGTGACGCGCAACGGCAAGCTGATCGGCGTCGACAAGATGCGCATGATCGACCTGTACGTGCCGGCGGTCGAGGGCTTCGACGTGAAGCTCCCGTTCGACGAGGCGTACGAGCTCGTCGTCGACGCGCTTTCGATACTCGGCGAGGACTATCAGGCGGTGCTCCGCCGCGCGCGCGACGAGCGATGGATCGACGCGCTCGAGAACGCCGGCAAGTCGCCCGGCGCATACTCGTGGGGAACCTACGGCACGCACCCGTACGTATTGCTCAACTACAAGGAGACGCTCGACGCGCTGCTCACGGTCGCGCACGAGATGGGCCACTCGCTGCACACCTACTTAAGCAACAAAAGCCAGCCGTACCTCGACGCGAGCTACTCGCTGTTCACCGCCGAGGTCGCCTCGACGACGAACGAAATACTCGTGCTGTTCGAACTGATGGACCGCTGCAAGGACGACCGCGCGGCCGAGGCGTTTCTGACCTACCACATCCTCGACAGCTTCCGCGGCACGGTGTTCCGCCAGACGATGTTCGCCGAGTTCGAGCGCGAGAGCCACTTCATGGCCGAGCGCGGCGAGGCGCTGACGGCCGAGAGCCTGAACGCGGTCTACGCGAAGCTGAACGCCGAGTACTATCCGTCGGTTGAGCGGGACGAGTTGATCGCCTTCGAGTGGATGCGCGTGCCGCACTTCTACAACGCGTTCTACGTATACAAGTACGCGACCGGCTTCTCCGCCGCGTTCGCGCTCGCGGCCGCGATCCGCGGGGAGGGCGCGCCGGCCGTCGAGCGGTACAAGAGATTCCTGTCGCTGGGCGGAAGCCTGCCGCCGATCGAGGCCCTGAAGGTCGCGGGCGTAGACATGGAGAGCGGCGCCGCCGTCGACCGCGCGCTCGACGAGTTCGACCGGCTCGTCGAAAAATACGAGGAACTGACCCGGTAGATATGCAAAAGCGCCGCCCGAATCGCTTCGGACGGCGCGATTTTTTATCCCAGTTTTTGCTGTCCTGCGCCGAGAAATTCCTTTAGCACGATATTGATGTACTGCGAAAACGAGCGGTCGTTTTGCTCGGCCAGTATCCGTATCCTCTCGATCACGTCCTCGTCGAGCGTGATGCTGACCTTCAGCTTTAGTGGCTTCACATAAATCACCTCGCAGTCATGATACTACGAATTGTTACTTTGTATTGACATTTCGTATAAAGTAGTATAAAGTGGCATTAAGCGAGGTGAGTGCGATGTGGCTGTCCGACGAAATTGAAAAGAGCTTCCCGGCCCTGGAGAAGCTGTTCGACCGCGAATCCCTGCGGCAGTTTGTGCATGGCGACTACGGCGACCTAAGCGTTCAACATCTCTTTCTGGGCCCCTGGATTCGAGACAATCTGCTCAAGGAGGACGGCGCGGTCTGCGCAGCTTTCCGGAAGGGGGGCGTCTCGAACAGGGAGGACATGTCGCTTTTTTTGCTTCAATTGTTCTATATCGACACGCGGATGCGGGAAGCGGACGCCGGTATGCCGCCCGCGTGAACCCCCTCACCCCTCCCCGAGCATCCTGTCCAGCACGTTCAAAAGCACATCCTTCGCCCCGTCGCCCGCGGTCGCCCCGACGCAGCTCGGGCAGCCGCTCTCGCACGGGCACGCGCCAAGCATCTCTCGGGCCCTCAGAAACAGCTCCTTGTCCATCTCAAACACGCGGTCGGAGAGCCCTACGCCGCCCGGCAGCGCGTCGTAGAGGTAGATCGTCGGACGCCAGGTGTACGGGTCCCGCACGTGGTAGACGACCGATACGTCCTGCGGCGCGCACATCAGATAAATCGGCGCGATGTGGCGCAAAATGTGCGCGAGTCCGACCATCGCGTTCTTGACCGGCTCGCGCTCGTACTCGGTCTCGAGCCAGTCGGGAAGCGTCCACCACGCGGCGGTCGTGTGCATCTCGAGCTCGGGGAGCGTCACCGGGCCCCAGCCGAGGTTCTCGTGCGTGTCGAAGCGTATCTTCTTGAACAGCGCGACGATGGAGCTCACGAGCACCTCGCCGCGCGCGCGGGTCAGCGAGCCGTCCTCGACGCGCTCGAACTCGTCGAGCACCTTGAGGCTCGTGACGAGGTCCGCGTCCGTGTAGTAGCCGACGTCTACCCTGCGCACATACCCCTTCTTGCCGTCGAAGTCGAGCTGTTCGACCTGGTACTGCACGCCCTCGTGCATGTAGATCGCGAACTGATGCAGGAGCATCGGCACCGTGAAGCGGTCCATCTCGCCGATCACGCGGTGCTTCTTCGGGTCCGTGATGTCGACGATCAGGAAGTTCTGGTCGCTCGCCGAGCGCAGATTGATGCCCGCCTGCGGGAACTCCTCGGCCATCCAGTAATACCGACCGGCGACGTGCCGGAGGATCGACTGCTCGGCGAGATAATCCAGCAATTCGTCCGCGTCCGGCGCGCCCTCGAAGCCCTCTTGGTCCACAAACGGCAGCTCGTACGCCGCGCACTTCAGGTGATTGAGCAATATGTACAGGTTGTTCGGGTTGATCAGCGCCCGCTCGGGCGACTGGCCGAAGAAGTAGTCGGGGTGGTTGATGATGTACTGGTCGAGCGGATTCGAGCTCGCGACGACGACGAGCAGGCTCTTGCTGCCCCGCCGCCCCGCGCGCCCGGCCTGCTGCCATGTGCTCGCGATGGTCCCCGGGTAGCCGCAGAGCACGCACGCGTCGAGCTGGCCGATGTCGATGCCCAATTCCAGCGCGTTCGTCGAGACGACCGACAGGATTTGCCCCGCGCGCAGTTCGCGCTCGATCTCGCGGCGCTGCGTCGGCAGGTATCCGCCGCGGTAGCCGCGCACCTTGCCGGCGTTGCCGAGCGGGTCGCGCACCATATCCTTGAGGTAGCGCACAAGCACCTCGACCGTCAGCCTCGCCTTCGCGAACACGATGTGCTGAATCCCGGCGTGCAGAAGCCCGGCGGCGATGTTGCGCGCCTCCGGGATCGAGCCCGCGCGGATGCCGAGCTGCCGGTTCACGACCGGCGGATTGTAGAACGCGATGTGCCGCTCGCCCGCGGGCGCGCCGTTCTCGTCGATCAATTTCACCGGCCGCCCGATCATCGCCTCGGCCAGCTCCGCCGGGTTCGCGATCGTCGCCGAGCAGCAGATGAACGTAGGATTCGAGCCGTAGAAACGGCAGATGCGCTTGAGCCGCCGCACGACGTTCGCGAGGTTCGAGCCGAACACGCCGCGGTAGGCGTGGATCTCGTCGACGACCACGTAGCGCAGGTGTGAGAAGAACCGGTTCCAGCGGGCGTGATGGGGCAGGATGCCCTGGTGGAGCATGTCGGGGTTGGTCAGCAGGACGCTGCCCGTGTCGCGAAGCTTGGTGCGCATGTTCTGCGGGGTATCGCCGTCGTAGGGGCCGGCGACGAAGTCCAGGCCTTCGTCCGGGCGGCGGAACAGCTCGAGGGCCCGCAGTTGGTCCTGCGTGAGGGCCTTGGTCGGATACAGGCACA
>MWAC01000108.1 GCA_002068815.1 Firmicutes bacterium ADurb.Bin467
ATATAATGCCCTTGGCGACCATCTGCAGGTACGACGACACGTTCATCAGGCTCATCACGTTGTCGATCATCGTCAAGAGCACCACGCCCATGCCGACGCCGACGGTGCTGCCGATGCCGCCGCTCATGCTGGTGCCGCCGATGCAGGCCGCCGCGACCGCATCGAGCTCGAGCCCGGTGCCGCCGGTCGCCGCCGCGCCGCCGAGGCGCGCCGTCAGCACGACGCCGCCGATGCCGTACATCAGCCCCTCGACGAGGTACGCCTGGAATATGCGCCGCTCGGTGCGCACGCCCGCCAGCCGCGCGGCCTCGATGTTTCCGCCGATCAGGAAGATGTGCCGGCCGTAGACGGTCTTTGTGGAGACGACGTGCATGACCGTCGCGACCGCGAACGCGGCGACGACCGCCATCGGGATGCCGCGGTAGCCGGCGAACACCCAGATCAGCGCGCCGCAGACGACCGCGGCGAGCGCGAGGTTTTTAAACAGCCTGTCCTTGCCGCCGTACCACGCGCCCATCCGCTTAAAGCTGCGGAAGTTGATAAACGCGAAGAACGCGAACAGCAGGCAGACGACGACGACCGAAAGCGTCGGCGAGATGTAGGCCTCGGAGATCGCGTTGAACGACTTCGGCATCGGGCCGACCGTCGCGGCGTTCGTCATCACGTAGCCGACGCCGCGGAACACCTGCTGCGCGGCGAGCGTCACGATGAACGCCGGGAGCCCCATGAAGCCGATGAAGAAGCCGTTGACCATGCCCATGACGACGCCGAGCGATACGCCGACGGCGATCGCCGGATAGATGCTCCAGCCGGCCTTGACGACCAGCGTCGCGACGACCGTGCCGGTCAGGTAGACGCCCGCGCCGCCGCTTAAGTCGATGTTGCGCGAGATCAAAAGCATCATCAGGCTGGAGGCGAGGATCATCAGAACGGACGACTGCTTCAGGAGCATCGTCAGGTTCCGCTGCGAGACAAACACGTGGTTTGTGATCAGGTTGAATACGAACAGAAGCGCCGCGACGCCCACGAGCATTGCCAGCGGCTTTGTGAACCGCTTCGACCTGGTATTGGCCCCTTCCATCATTCCGCCTCCAATTTGCCGACCGTCGCTTCCCAGAGAATGCGGGTGCGATCGGCCGATTTTCCGTCCGTTGTGTTGATGACGCGGCCGTTCTTCATCGTCATGATCCTGTCCGAGATGCCGATGACCTCGGAGAGGTCCGACGAGATGAACAGCACGGCCTTCCCCTGCTTCGCGAGCGCGTCCAGCAGGAAGTAGATCTGCGACTTCGTCTCGACGTCGATCCCCTGCGTCGCCTCGTCGAGTATCAGTATCTCGGAGTCGGCGGCGATCCAGCGGCCTAGCACGCACTTCTGCGCGTTGCCGCCGCTGAGGTTTCGAACCGGCGTCTCCGGGGACGGCGTCTTGATCGCGAGCTTCGAGATCACGTCGCTGACGATGCCGCTCTCCCTGCGCGCGTCGATCGTGCCGTTTTTGACGAGCCTTGTCAGGCTCGGGATCGTGATGTTCTTCGCGACGCTCGAAATCTCGACGACGCCCTGCCGCTTTCTGTCCTCCGGCAGATACCCGATTTTATTGGAAACGGCGTCGCCGGGGGACAAAATTCCGATCGGCTTGCCCTTCAATTCCATTTCGCACTCCACCGGCCCGCCGAATGCGCCGAGCATCGCCAGTGCGGTCTCGCTCCTGCCCGCGCCGACGAGCCCGTACACGGACAGTATCTCGCCGCGGCGCAGCTCGAAGGAGACGTCGTCCACGATCTTCTTGGCCGGCACCTTCGGGTCGCGCACGGTCACGTGCCTGACCTTCAGGACGACCTCGCCCGGCGTCCGGTCGCGCTCCGGATAGACCTCGTCCGTCGCCCGGCCGACCATCAATTCCACGATCTTCTTCTCGGTCATGTCCCTGTTGTCGGACGTCCCGACGATCATGCCGTCGCGCATGACGGTGATCACGTCGGAAATCTGCTTGACCTCCTCGAGGCGGTGCGAGATGAACACGCACGCGATGCCCCGGTCCTTGAGCATCTCGACCTTGTCGAACAGTATCTTGCACTCCTTGTCGGAGAGCGTCGAGGTCGGCTCGTCGAGCAAAAGCACCTTGACGTCGTTGTGCATCGCGCGCGCGATCACGATCAACTGCTTCTGCGCGATGCCGATCTCGCGCACCTTCGTCGTCGGATCGACGTTCAGGCCGAAGTCCTCGATGATCTCCTGCGACTGCCGGTACATCGACGGAAAATCGACGAAGCCGCGGCGGTTCGGGTGCTTTCCCAAAAACAGGTTTTCCGCGACGCTCAGGTCGTTGGCCATGTTGATGTCCTGCGGGATCATCACGATGCCCTGCCCCTGCGCGTCCAAAATCGTCTTGAAGGCGCACTCGCGTCCCATGAGGCGAATGCTGCCCTCATAGGTGCCGTGCGGGTACACGCCGGAGAGCATCTTCATCAGCGTCGATTTGCCGGCGCCGTTTCCGCCGACGATCGAGTGCACCTCTCCCGCGCGAATCTGCAAGCCCGCGTCCTTGACGGCCACGACGCCGGGAAACCGCTTCGTCAGGCCCTCGAACTCCAGGAGAACTTGATTGCTCACATCGATTACCTCATTTTTCCCCGGGCCGCCGAAAGTTCGGCGGCCCGGGAAGCGTTGGAGAGAAGCGGTCTTATCAGCCGGTGATTTCCTCGAGCGTGATCCAGCCTTCCGGCGCGAGCGTGTTGACCCAGTCCTCCATGTTGTCCTTCGTCACGCCCAGGATCGGCACGAAGACCTTCGGGGTCGAGTAGTCGCCGTTCTGGATGATCTCGTCGTACTCGAACTCCTCGCCCCTGACCAGCGCGATCGCGATCTCGGCGGCGCGGGTCGCGCACTTGTCGATCTCGGTCCAGATGCTCACGCCCATCTTGCCCTCGTAGATGGCCTTGCACGCGGCGACTTCGCAGTCCATGCCGGTGATGTAGCAGTTCCCGGCGATGCCGGCGGCCTCGACGGCGGGCAGTATGCCCAGCGACAGGACGTCCGCGGTGCAGACAAACGCCTTGATGTTCGTGTTGGCCGTCAGCGCGTTCTCCGCGAACTTCAGCGCCTTCTCGGCGGAGTAGCCCTCGCAGTACTGCTCGAGCACGACGTTGACGTTCGGGTACTTCGCGAGCACTTCGTCGTAGCCGATCTTCATGCCCTGCACAACCGCGCTCGTCGGCTCGCCGTGCAGGATCACGATGTCGCCCTCGCCGCCGATGGCTTCCATCGTCATCTCCATCTGCATGACGCCCGCCGCGTGGTTGTCGCGGTCGAGGTACGCGTCGAGGTCGGCGTTCTCGATGAAGTTGTCGTAGCACACGACCGGGATGCCCTCGGCCTTGACCTTGTCGACCAGCGGCGACATGTTCGTGCTGACCGCGACGAGGATGAGCACGTCGATGCCCTGGCTCAGCAGGTTCTCGACCTGGTTCTCCTGCTTGGCCTGTTCGTAGTTCGCCCACTGGACGATCAGCTCGGCTCCGTTGGCCTCCGCGACCTTGCGCATATACGCCTCGTCAAACGAGAAGCGGCGCGCGATCTGCGTCGCGAACGAAACGCCGATCTTGATGGGCTCGTCGGCCAGTGCGGTCGTGAACGCAAACAGGCTTACAAGCAGCGCGACAACCATTGCCATAGAAATGAGTCTCTTCATGATGATGCCCTCCCTATTATTTAAACTGAAGGCGACCTTCAGTTTAATTCTCCAGTGCGTAGACGCGGGTCGTGTCGAGCATGTACGGGAACATGACGCCCACGAGCGCGGTCAGCGGCAGCACGTCGTCCGACACGCGGATGCCAAGCGTCTCCCGCATCATCGCGCGCCGCCTCTGGACGCGGCGGTACACGTCGGGATAGAGCCTCTGAAGCTCCGCGCGCAGTTCCGCGTCCGCGACGACGACCGTGTCCTCGCAGATCGAGACCATCACCTCGTCCGGACTCGAGGCGATGATGTCGGTCTGGATCGACGAGCCGCTGTGGATTGCAATTTCGGAGCCCGCGTAGACGCAGGAGTTCGTCCATTCGTCCATGCCGACCGCGTGGCCGGGATTCAGGAACACGCCGAAGCGTTCGTCCCCGATCACGTCCATCGCCGCTCGGTACAGCTCGTCGCCGGTTGTACCAACTTGAAGCGCCTCAAGCCAGCGCGCGATCGCCTCCCAGTGCGGCATGTAGAAGCTCTCGACCTTGCCCTTCAGCC
>MWAC01000109.1 GCA_002068815.1 Firmicutes bacterium ADurb.Bin467
GCGCATCACGTCCTGGTAGATCGCGACGGCGATGGTGGACGTCGAGCCGCCGTACAGCATGATCGACGAGCTCAATTCGTTGATGCAGGTGATCCAGCTCAGAATCGCGCCGGAGAGTATGCCCGGCAGCATCAGCCGCGCCATGACGGTGAAGAACGTCTTCATCGGCGACACGCCCAAATTGATCGACGCCTCCTCGATGCTCGGGTCGGTCTGGTAGAGGAAGGCGCTGCCCGAGCGCACCGTGTATGGGAGCTTCCGCACCACATACGAGACGATCATGATCGCCGCCGTGCCGACGAGCCGGAGCCCCGGGCGGTTGAACGCGACGATCAGGCAGATGCCCAAGACCGACCCCGGGATCACGTACGGGAACATCACGAGCAGGTCCATCAGCCCCGCGACCTTGCCGCGCTTGCGGACGAGTATGTAGGAGATCAGCATGCCGAGCACGACGATGAACGCGATCGCGATGATCGAGAACAGATAGGTGTTCGTGATGTTGAGGCTCAGCCGGTTCATGATCGACTTGTAGTTGTCGAGCGTGAACCCGCCGAGGAAGCCCGTGAAGTCCGCCCGGATGAACGACATCGCGACGACGGTCAATTGCGGCAGCAATCCGATCAGCGCGACGATCGCGACCGGCAGCGTCGCCAGCAGCCGCTTGAAGCCGCGCAGCACGACGACCTCCGGCGGGCGCATCGCGGTCATGATGTAGTTCCTGCGCGCGACGAGGAATTTCTGCACGAACAGTATCGCGAGCGAGCACGCGACGATGACGACCGACAGCGTGCTCGCCATGTTCGCGTTGCCGCCCAACTCGCTCATGTACTCGTTGTAGACGAGCACCGGCAGCGTCACCGCGTCGGGCTTCCCCTGCCCGATCAGCATCGGCGTTCCGAAGTCCGCGAGCGAGGTCATGAACACCATGACCATGCCCGCGAGGATCGAAGGCAGCACGACCGGCAGCGTCACCGTGAACACCCGCCTGAGCTTCGAGGCGCCAAGGTTCTCCCCCGCCTCCTCGAGCGAGCTGTCGATCGAGCCCATCGCGCCCGACACGTACAGGTAGATGTACGGGTACAGGTGGAACGTGAACACGAGTATGATGCCCGCCCTCCCGTAGATCGACGGAACGTAGATGCCGATCGAGTGGAACAGCTTCGTCACAAAGCCCGCGTTTCCGAACAGCAGTATCCACGAGTACGCGCCGATGAACGGCGGCGACATCAGCGCCATGATGATGAACACGTAGAATATCTTCTTGCCCCAGATGTTGTAGCGCGTCATCAAATACGCGAGCGGAACGCCGATGAGCGTGCAGGTCGCCGTCGACAAAAACGTCACGTACGCGGTGCTCTTCAAGGAATTTACATAGTACGGCCGCGAGAAGAAGCGCGCGTAGTTGTAGAGCGTCAAGCCCTCGGCCTTCGTCGAGAAGAAGCTGCGCGTGATGAGCGTCGAAAACGGGTAGACGAGGAACAGCCCCATCGCGGCGAGGATCAGCAGCTTCATCAGAAACCAGAAATCGACCCGGAAACCCGTGAGCCGGGGCAACCTTCCGCCTAGCATGAGAGCACCTCCGATTCCCCGGCGTAGATGCTGATGCGCGCGGGGTCGAAGTTCACGAACACCTGCCGGCCGTCGGGCTTGATGTCCCCGACGTCCTTCGTGTATTCGTTGAGCTGCACGGTCTGGCCGTCGCGCAGCTTCACTTCATATTCTATGAAGTCGCCCAGGAACGTCGAGAGCTCGATCGTCCCCGGTATGCCCTCGTCCGCGAAGCGAAGCTGCTCCGGGCGCGCGGAGATTCGGCCCTCGCCCGAATAGGGCTTGCGGAGCCTCGCGGGGACGACGGTCCGGCCCTCGTCGATCAGGAGCCGCGCGTCCTCCGGGTTTTCGCCCTCGATCCGGCAGTCGATGAAGTTCGAGATGCCGATAAACCCCGCGACAAACGGGTTGTTCGGCCTCTTGTAGACCTCGTCGGGCGTGCCGACCTGCATGATGACGCCGTCCTTCATGACCGCGATGCGGTCCGAGATCGCGAGCGCCTCCTCCTGGTCGTGCGTCACGTAGATCGTCGTGATGCCGAGCCTGCGCTGGAGCTTCTTGATGACGGTGCGCATCTGCACGCGCAGCTTCGCGTCGAGGTTCGAGAGCGGCTCCGTCAGCGCCTCCTTCACGCGGCGCTTGACCTCGTCCCGGGGCACCTTCTTCGCCTTCAGGCCGTAGGCGACGTTCTCCGCGACGGTCAGGTGCGGGAAGATCGCGTAGTTCTGGAACACCATGCCGGTGTCGCGCCGATGGGCGGGCACGCCGTTGATCTTCTGGTCGCCGAAGTAGATCGCGCCCTCGTCGATGCTGTTGAACCCGGCGATCATCCGGAGAAGCGTCGTCTTCCCGCAGCCGGACGGCCCGAGCAGCGTGAAGAACTCGCCCTGCCGAATCTCCAGGTCGATGCCGCGCACCGCGACGAAATCGCCATATCGCTTGACGGCCTTCTCAATAACGACGTTGTGACTGCTCATAATCGGTGAACCTCCGAAACTTCCGTATGAAAATGGGAAAAGGGGCGGCGTTAACCGCCCCTCATCAGGCGTTTTTTACCCGACCATGATGTCCTGCCAGGTCTCGATGATCTCGGGCTTGTTGTTCGCGGCCCAGTCGAAGTCGTAGTCCGCCAGGTCGAGCTCGGAGAGCGCCGGGAGCGAGCCGGTATCCATGTCCGTGCGGACCGGGCGGCGCTTCCAGTTCGTCGACTGCTCGGTCTGGCACTCGACGCCGGTCACGAAGTCGATGAACAGCTTCGCGTTGTCCGGGTTCGGGCAGTTCTTGACCATCGCGACGCCGTCCGGAACAGCGGAGTTGCCCGCGGGGTAGTTGTAGCCGACGGTGTCGTCGCCCTCGTAGAGGACGGCGGACTTCTCAATCGTGATGCCGATCTTGTACTCGCCGGTCTTGACGAGCTTGTGGCAGTTGCCGGACGAATCCTGCACCTTTCCGTCGAGGTTCGCGTAGAAGGCCTTCACGAAGTCCCAGCCGCCGCCCTCGGGGCCGCCGTTGGCGAAGATCATCGTGCAAAGCTGCGTGAACGCCGAGCCGGACTTCGCCGGGGACGCGTACGCGATCTGCCCCTTCCACTTGGGATCGAGCAGGTCGTTCCAGGTCTTGGGCGCCTCCTCGTCCTTGACGAGCTCGCGGTTGTAGAAGATGACCATCGGCAGCGGCGACTCGCCGATCCACAGGTCGTCCTTGTCCTTGTACGCCTCGTCGATGACGGCGTCGTTTGCGCAGACGTAGGGATCAAAGTAGCTCTTGAACGCGGCCAGCGAGTCCGCGCCGCCGCCCCAGAGCACGTCCGCCAGCGGGTTCTCGCTCTCCGCCGCGATGCGCTGGAGAAGCTCGCCCGTGCCCGCTGCGACCACCTGCACCTCGATGCCCGGATATGCCGCCTCGAACAGCTTCACGCCCGCCTCGAGGGGGCTGGCGTCGTGCGGCGAGTAGATCACGAGCGTTCCGCTCGCCGCGGACGCTCCGCTGGACTCGGCCAGGGCAAGGCCCGAGAGCACAAACAGCGCAGTCAACAGGATCGCAAGCAGTTTCTTCATGGATTGTTCCTCCTTTATTGTGTGGGCACCGCCCATACGTTATGGATATTATACCATTTTGTGCGCGCACTTTCAAGATGAATTTAACACAAAGCGCGATTTTCCGCGGCCGAAAACGCTGTGTAAAATTCCAAAAAACCCTTGATGGCGCGCGGGGCTTGTGCTATAATAGCCTCTGCACGACCACTCGGATGCCGGTTCCGCCGGAGGATCGACAGTCCGGTGACAAAGAGGTGAAAACCATGAAGGAAAAAATCCATCCGAATTACGGCAAGGCGGTCGTCCGCTGCGTCTGCGGCGAGACCTTTGAAACCGGTTCCGTGAAAAAGGAGATGCGCGTGGATATCTGCTCCAAGTGCCATCCGTTCTACACCGGAAAGCAGAAGCTCGTCGACACGGGCGGGCGCGTGGATCGCTTCAAGAAGCGTTACGGCATGTAGCAGCTTGCGGACGCCGGGAGAGGTTTAGCCTCCTCCGGCGTTTTCCTATGCTTTTATAGGGGAATGGATGGGAACATGAACGTCCTGAAATGGCGAAGGCTGGCGGCGGAGAGACTTAGACAGGCCGGGAGCCCGGACCCCGCGGCGGACGCGAAGCTCATTTCGTGGGGGGACGCGCTTCGGGAATTGTCCGAAGCGGAAGAGGCCCGTCTCGAGGAACTGCTCGCAAGGAGGCTCTCGGGCGAACCGACGCAGTATGTCCTCGGATTGGCGTATTTCATGGGGTTTGAGTTTTTCGTCGATCGCCGCGTGCTGATCCCCAGGCAGGACACGGAGGTCTTGGTCGAGAAGGCGCTTAAATTGCTTTCGGCGCTGCCGGGCCCGCGCGTGCTCGACCTGTGCGCCGGGAGCGGCGCGATCGGGCTCTCGATCGCGAAGCTGCATCCGGGCGCATGCGTGACGCTGACCGATATAAGCGCCGGGGCGTGCGCGGTCATCGAGGAAAACCGCGCCCGGCTCGGCGCCGGGGCGGAAATCCTCTGCGGAGACCTGTTCGAGCCGGTGCGCGGCCGGGCGTTCGACCTGATCGCGTGCAACCCGCCGTATGTCGAGACCGGCGCGCTCGCGAATCTGCAGCCGGAGGTCCGCAGGGAGCCCGCGCTCGCGCTCGACGGCGGCCCGGACGGGCTCGGGTTTTACCGCCGCATCGGAGCGGCCTGCCGGGAGCACCTCTCGCCCGGCGGCCAACTGCTCCTCGAGATCGGCTCGGAGCAGGCGGAGGCCGTCCAAGAAATCTTCGGCGGCGGAGAGGTATACAGGGATTTGTGCGGCCGCGACCGCGTGATTCAGATCAGGGGTGAAGTTTAAATGGAAAGAAATTTCGACGAGGGCGCGCGGATACTGTCGCAGCTCGAGGCCGTCGAGGGCCGGTTTGAGGAGCTTTCGATCCGCATCACGCTCCCGGAGGTCATTCAGGACACGCAGCTGTTCGCGAAATTGATGCGCGAGCACAGCGAGCTCTCGGAGCTGAACGAGGTCGCCCGGCGCTGCCGCGGGATCGCGGAGGAGATCGGACAGGCGACGGCGCTTCTCAAGGACCCCGACATGGCGGAGATGGCGAGGGAAGAGCTCGAGGAGCTCGAGCCGAAGTACCGCGAGGCTCTCCGGGAGGCGCGGCTGGCGCTGCTCCCGAAGGACCCGGACGACCGCAAGAACGCCGTGCTCGAGGTGCGCGCCGGCGCGGGCGGCGACGAGGCCGGGCTGTTCGGCGCGGAGCTTCTGCGCATGTACCAGCACTACGCCGACAGGCAGGGCTGGAAGTGGGAATTGATCGAGGACGGCTCGACGGAATTGGGCGGGATCAAGGAGAGCGTCGCGCTGATCCAGGGCAAGAACGTGTTTGAAAAGCTGAAGTTCGAGAGCGGCGTGCACCGCGTGCAGCGCGTGCCGGTGACTGAGAGCTCCGGACGCATACACACGTCGACGGCGACCGTCGCGGTGCTGCCGGAGGCCGAGGACGTCGAGCTCGAGGTCAGCCCGGCGGACCTTCGCATCGACACCTACCGCGCGTCCGGCGCGGGCGGCCAGCACGTCAACCGCACCGACTCGGCCGTGCGCATCACGCACATACCGACCGGGCTCGTCGTCACCTCGCAGGACCAGCGGTCGCAGATTCAGAACCGCGAGAAGGCGATGCGCGTGCTGAAATCGCGGCTCTACGACATGGAGCGCGAGCGGCAGGCGGGCGAATACTCCGACCGCAGACGGCTGCAGGTCGGCACCGGCGACCGCTCCGAGCGCATACGCACCTACAACTTCCCGCAGGGGCGCGTGACCGACCACCGGATCAACCTCACGCTCTACAAGCTCGGGGACGTGCTCGAGGGCGACCTCGACGAGATCATCTCGCAGCTGACGCTCGCCGAGCAATCGGCGCGGATGGAGAAGCAGCAATGATCACCGAACTCCGAAATCCGACGCCGGAGGCGATACGGCGCGCGGCGGAGCTGATTCGCCGGGGCGAGGTCGTCGGCTTCCCGACCGAGACCGTGTACGGCCTCGGCGCGGACGGGTTGAACGAAGGGGCGGTCGAAAAGATCTTTCAGGCGAAGGGAAGGCCCGGCGACAACCCTCTCATTTTGCACATCGCGGAGCTATCGGAGCTCGCCCCGCTGATCCTCGGCGAGCCTAACGCCGCCGCGAAAGCCCTGATGGCCGCGCACTGGCCGGGGCCGCTGACGATGATCTTCCCGAAGAGCGCGCTCGTCCCCGATCGGGCGACGGCGGGGCTCCCGACCGTCGCGATCCGCATGCCGTCGCACCCGGTCGCGCGGGAGCTCATACGGCTCGC
>MWAC01000110.1 GCA_002068815.1 Firmicutes bacterium ADurb.Bin467
CCGGCGCGCGGAGATGCGAAAAACCGGCCGCTCTGAAAAAATTTAACAAACAAATTACCTCGGGAATTCGATTCACGTTTGCATTGAAATGCTCCTTGGTGTATAATAAACGGGCTGCCCTGTGGGATAGCTATGCCAAAGGCGTGGTTTACGGGGTTTGGCAAGGGATGAAGCGAGAGGTTGCGGTGCCGCTTGCCGGCGGAAATCGGGAATTCTCGCAGACCAGTCCGAGGTGATTTTGACGATTCTTCGAATCGACAAAATCAGTCCCCTTCGGGACGAATTTTTCTGAGGGAAAATTTCCTTGCGATCGGACGACGGAGTTTTCCGTCGAGCGCGCCGGTTTCGGAGAAAATCCGGGATCGGCGCAAAAAGAAAATAGCGCACGCCCGGCAACGTGTGCATGAGTTCGACAGGAGGGTAAACTACATGGCAAGCCAAAAGATCCGCATCAAGCTCAAGGCTTACGAGCACAGCGTCATCGACCAGTCCGCCCAGCGCATCGTGGAGACGGTCAAGCGCACCGGCTCCCGCGTTTCGGGTCCGATCCCGCTCCCCACGGAGAAGGAGATCGTCACGATTCTGCGCTCGCCGCACAAGCACAAGGACTCGCGCGAGCAGTTCGAAATGCGCACGCACAAGCGGCTGATCGACATTTTGCAGCCCACTCCCCGGACCGTCGACGCCCTGACCAAGCTCGACCTGCCGGCCGGCGTGGAAATCGAGATCAAGCTGTAAGAGCAGTAAGTCATGAGTTTTCGTATCACATGAAAGAGGTGCAACGATGAAGAAGGCAATTCTCGGCAAGAAGATCGGCATGACCCAGATTTTTCTCCCGGACGGGCGTCTGGTGCCGGTCACGGTCGTCGAGGCGGGCCCCTGCGTTGTGACGCAGGTCAAGACCGCGAAAACCGACGGCTACGAAGCGGTTCAGGTAGGCTTCGGCGAGCTCTCCGAGCAGAGGGCGAAGAAGCTTATCAACAAGCCCGAGCTCGGTCATTTTAAAAAGGCGGCGGTTGCTCCGACCCGCTATCTGCGCGAGTTCCGGTTTGAGGACGTGTCCGGCTACAATGTCGGCGACACGATCCGGTGCGATGTGTTCGAGGCGGGCGAGAAGGTCGACGCCGTCGGAACCAGCAAGGGCCGCGGCTTCACCGGCGTCATTCAGCGGTGGAACCAGCACACCGGCCCCATGGCCCACGGCTCCAAGTACCACAGGGGCGTCGGCTCCCTGAGCGCGAACTCCGATCCGTCCCGCGTGTTCAAGAACAAGAAGATGGCCGGCCAGTACGGCGGCGAGCGCGTGACCATTCAGAACCTCGAGGTCGTCAAGGTCGATGCCGAGCGCAACCTGATTATGGTAAAGGGTGCGATCCCGGGCCCGAACGGCAGCCTCGTGACGGTCCGCAACGCAGTCAAGGGTTAAGGAGGACGCAACAATGCCTAACGTAAAGGTTTTTAACATGCAGGGCGCGCAGGTCGGCGAGATGGAACTCGCAGACGACGTGTTCGGCGCCGAAGTGCACGTGAGCGCCATGCACACGGTCGTTCGCGCGATTTTGAACGCGAAGCGCCAGGGCACGCAGTCGGCCCGCACCCGCACGGAAGTCCGCGGCGGCGGCCGCAAGATCTATCGCCAGAAGGGCACCGGCAACGCGCGCCATCACGGCCGCCGCGCCCCCCAGTTCACCCACGGCGGCGTCGTATTCGCGCCGAAGCCCCGCAGCTACAGGGTCTGCGTTCCCAAGTCCATCCGCCGCCTCGCGATGAAGAGCGCGCTCACCTGCAAGGTCAACGACAACGAGCTCGTCGTGCTCGATAAGCTCGAGCTTCAGGAAGCCAAGACGAAGCTCGTCGCGAAGATGCTCAAGGCGCTCGGCGCCGAGAAGAAGGCGCTGATCGTCACCCGCGACCCGGAGAGCACGATCGTCCGCGCCGCGAACAACATCCCGAACGTCAAGGTTACCCACGTCGGAACCCTGAACGTCGTGGACATCTTGGACTGCGACAAGTTCATCATCGCCGAGGACGCCGTAAAACAGGTCGAGGAGGTGTACGCACAGTGAAGAGCGCATTTGACATCATCATCCGCCCGGTCCTGACCGAAAAGTCCTACGACGCGATGGCCGAGAAGAAGTACACCTTCGAGGTCGCGATCAACGCGAACAAGACCGAGATCAAGAAGGCTGTCGAGTCTGCCTTCGAGGGCGTCAAGGTCGAGAGCGTCAACACGATGCGAATTCTTGGCAAGATCAAGCGCCAGGGCAAGACGCAGGGCCGCCGCCCCGAGCGCAAAAAGGCCATCGTGACGCTCAAGAAGGGCTCTAAGGGCATCGAGTTCTTCGAGGGCATGGCCGCGCCGGAAGAGGCGTAAAAATCCCCCGCGTCTCCGGACGCAGACAATGGTTCGGCTCACCGATAAGCAGCCAATAAGCAGCGAAGGGGAGAAATCATTATGGCCATTCGAGTGTACAAACCGACCTCGCCCGCGAGGCGCTTCATGTCGGTTCTGACGTTCGAGGAGATCACGAAGACCACGCCCGAGAAGGCGCTGACGACCGACCTGCGCCACCGCGCGGGCCGCAACAGCCAGGGCAAGATCACCGTCCGCCATCAGGGCGGCGGCGCCAGGCGCAAGTACCGCATCATCGACTTCAAGCGCGCGAAGGACGGCATCCCGGCGACCGTCAAGGCGATCGAGTACGACCCGAACCGCACCTGCTTCATCGCGCTTCTGTTCTACGCGGACGGCGAAAAGCGATACATCCTGGCCCCCCTGGGCCTGAAGGTCGGCGACACCGTGATGAGCGGAGAGGGCGCCGATATCAAGCCCGGCAACTGCCTGCCGATCGCGAACATCCCGCTGGGAACTTTGATCCACAACGTCGAGATCAAGGTCGGCCGCGGCGGCCAGATGGTCCGCTCCGCCGGCACCGCCGCGCAGGTCATGGCGAAGGAAGGCGCGTATGCGCAGGTTCGCCTGCCCTCGGGCGAGGTCCGCAAGGTCTCGATGAACGCGCGCGCGACCGTCGGGCAGGTCGGCAACACCGATCACTCGAACGTGCGCGTCGGCAAGGCCGGCCGCAAGCGCCACATGGGCATCCGCCCGACGGTCCGCGGCGTCGTCATGAACCCGGTCGACCACCCGCACGGCGGCGGCGAGGGCAGATCGCCCGTCGGCATGCCGGCGCCCATGTCCCCGTGGGGCAAGAAGACGCAGGGCGTCAAGACCCGCAAGCACCGCAAGTACTCCGACAAGCTGATCGTCAGCAGGGCAGCGAAGAAGAAGTAACGCCTGAAAGGAGGCAAACCAACAATGAGCAGATCGATCAAAAAGGGTCCGTATATTCAGGAGGCGCTTTTCAAGCGCATTCAGGACATGAACAAGAGCGGGGACAAGAAGGTTCTCAAAACCTGGTCCCGCGCCTCCACGATCTTCCCGGATTTCGTTGGCCATACGGTTGCCGTCCACGACGGGCGCAAGCACGTGCCGGTATACGTGACCGAGGACATGGTCGGGCACAAGTTCGGCGAATTCGCCCCCACGCGCACCTTCCGGGGACACGCCGGAGAGAAAGCATCGTCCCGCAAGTAACGGAAGGAGAGAGAGAGATTATGGCAACCCGTGTAAAGCAGAAGGCCGCCGCGCGCAAGGCAAATGCCGACAAGCGCCCGCACGCCAGCGCAAAGTACGTCCGCGTCTCGCCCCGCAAGGTCCAGATCGTGATCGATCTGATCCGCGGCAAGCAGGTGGACGACGCGCTCGCAATCCTCATGTATACGCCCAAGGCGGCCGCCCCGGTCGTTGAAAAGCTCCTCATCTCCGCGATCGCCAACGCCGAGAACAACCTGGAGATGGACCGCCAGAGCCTGTTCGTGGCCGAGGTGTTCGCCAAGAAGCACACCAGCCACATTACCATCGTGCTCGACCAGAAGAAGTGAGGGAGGGAACAAAATGGGTCAGAAAGTTAATCCCCACGGCGCACGCGTCGGTGTGATTCTTGACTGGAGCACCAAGTGGTACGCTGGGAAAAAGGATTTTTCCAATTACCTGATTGAGGACTACAAACTCCGCAAGATGTTGAAGGAGAAGCTTTTGCAGGCCGGCATCTCCCACATCGACATCCAGCGCACGAACACGAAGGTCCAGGTGACGATCTACACCGCGAAGCCCGGCATCGTCATCGGCCGCGGAGGAGCCGGCGCGGAGGCGGTCAAGAGCGACATCGCGAAGATGCTCGGAAAGCCGCTCTCGTCCGTGCAGCTGGACATCATGGAGATCAAGCACCCGGACACGAACGCGCAGCTGGTCGCCGAGAACATCGCGCAGCAGCTCGAAAAGCGCATCTCGTTCCGCCGCGCGATGAAGCAGACGATCGGCCGCGCGATGAAGGCCGGCGCGAAGGGCATCAAGACGATGGTGGCCGGAAGACTCGGCGGCGCGGACATCGCCAGGAGCGAGGGCTACCACGAGGGCTCGATACCGCTGCAGACGCTGCGCGCGAACATCGACTACGGCTTCTGCGAGGCGAAGACCACCTACGGGCGCATCGGCGTCAAGGTGTGGATCTACAAGGGACAGGTGCTTCCCAAGGCCCGCAAGTCCCAGCCCAACCAGCCAAAGAGAACGGAAGGAGGGAAATAAGTCATGCTGATGCCCAAGAGAGTGAAGCACCGCAAGACCATGCGCGGTCGTATGAAGGGCAAGGCCCAGCGCGGCAATTTCCTGGCCTATGGCGAATACGGAATCGTGGCCACCGAGCCCGGCTGGATCACGTCGAACCAGATCGAGGCGGCCCGCCAGGCCATGACCCGCCGCACCAAGCGCGGCGGCCAGGTCTGGATCAAGATCTTCCCCGACAAGCCCGTGACCGCGAAGCCCGCCGAGACCCGCATGGGCTCCGGCAAGGGCGCGCCGGAATACTGGGTGGCGGTGGTCAAGCCCGGCCGCGTGCTGTTTGAGATGGGCGGCATCACCGAGGACCTGGCGCGCGAGGCGCTCCGCCTTGCCGCGCACAAGCTGCCGATCCAGACGAAGTTCATCAAGAAGGAAACCGAAACCCAGAATGGTGGTGAAGAGCAGTGAAAACCAAGGAACAGATGAAGGCGCTCAACCAGAAGACCCTGGCCGAGCTCGACACCGACCTGAAGGACAAAAAGAGCGAGCTCTTCAACCTGCGCTTCCAGCTGGCGACCGGACAGCTCCAAAACACCTCGGCGCTCAAGCAGTGCAAGAAGGATATTGCCCGTGTCCGGACCATCATCCGCCAGCGCGAGCTGGCCCAAAAGGCGTAACGCGAAAGGAGGCAGCAGAAAATGGCCGAAGCAAGAGGCAACCGCAAGACCCGCACCGGCGTTGTGGTCTCCGACAAGATGGACAAGACCATCGTGGTCGAAATCCGCACGCGCGTTAAGCACCCGCTTTACGGAAAGACCCTCAACCGCACGACCAAGCTCAAGGCGCACGACGAGGACAACGCGTGCGGCGTCGGCGACACCGTGCTCGTCATGGAGACCCGCCCGCTCTCGAAGGATAAGCGTTGGCGCTTGGTCGAGATCATCGAAAAGGCGAAGTAACCGATACTGGCAAGGAGGAAAGCGACAATGATTCAGCCTCAAACCCGATTGAAGGTTGCCGACAATTCCGGCGCCAAGGAAATCATGTGCTTCCGCGTGCTGGGCGGCTCCTTTCGCCGTTCCGCAGGCGTCGGCGACGTGATCGTCGCGTCCGTCAAGTCCGCCAACCCCGGCGGGGCGGTCAAGAAGGGCGACGTCGTGAAGGCCGTGGTCGTGCGCACGCGCAAGCAGTACCGCCGGCCCGACGGCACCTATATCCGCTTCGACGACAACGCCGCCGTCATCATCAACGACCAGAAGCAGCCCAAGGGCACCCGCATCTTCGGGCCCGTGGCGCGGGAGCTGCGCGAGAAAGACTATATGAAGATCGTCTCGCTGGCGCCCGAAGTGCTGTAAGGGAGGACGCGAGCAAATGAGCAACATGCATGTCAAGTCCGGCGACACCGTCATCGTGATCTCCGGAACGGATCAGGGCCGAAAGGGCAAGGTCCAGAAGGCCTTCCCCGAGACGAACAGGGTCATCGTCGAGGGCGTGAAGATGGTCAAGCGCCATCAGAAGCCGCGCGGCGAGGGGATGCCCGGCGGCATCGTCGACAAGGAAGCGGCGATCTCGGCCAGCAAGGTCATGATCGTCTGCCCCAAGTGCGGCAAGCCCACGCGCGTCGGGCACAAGTTCACCGAAGGCGACGGCAAGCTCTCCCGGCGCAAGGTTCGCATCTGCAAGAAGTGCGGCGCGAGCCTTGGCAACTGAAATAAGGAGGATATTCGCTGTGGCCAGATTAAAGGATAAATACCGCCAGGAAGTCGTCCCGGCGCTTACGGAACGCTTCGGCTACCGCAACATCATGGAGGTCCCCAAGCTCGAAAAGGTCGTCATCAACATGGGCCTGGGCGACTGCAAGGACAACTCCAAGGCGCTCGAGCTGGCGGTCACCGAGCTTGCGACCATCTCCGGTCAGAAGCCGATGGTGACCAAGGCCAAGAAGTCCATCGCGAACTTCAAGCTGCGCGCGGGCATGAACGTCGGCGCGAAGGTGACGCTTCGCGGCGACCGGATGTACGAATTCACCGACAAGCTCCTTAGCATCGTCCTGCCCCGTGTGCGCGACTTCCGCGGCGTGAGCCAGAAGGCGTTCGACGGGCGCGGCAACTACTCGCTGGGCGTGCGCGAGCAGCTGATCTTCCCCGAGATCGAATACGACAAGGTGGACAAGATCCGCGGCATGGAGATGATTTTCGTCACCACCGCCAAGACCGACGAGGAAGCCAGGGAACTGCTCCGACTGCTCGGAATGCCGTTCCAGCAGGCATGATTGAAGGAGGAAATTCAGCGTGGCTAAGACAAGCATGAAGGTTAAGCAGCAGAGGACGCCGAAGTTCTCCACCCGCGCCTACACCCGCTGCCGCATCTGCGGAAGGCCGCACGCGGTTCTCCGCAAGTACGGCGTGTGCCGCATCTGCTTCCGCGAATTGGCCTACAAGGGCCAGATTCCGGGAGTGCGCAAGGCCAGCTGGTAAACTGGGCAAACACGGAAGGAGGTTATCAAATGCTCGTGAACGATCCCATCGCGGATATGCTGACCAGAATCCGCAATGCCCTGGTTGCCAGACATGACGCCGTGACGATGCCTGCCTCAAACATGAAAAAGGACATCGCCAAGATTCTTCTGGACGAGGGCTATGTGAAGTCCGTCGACTTCATCGAGGACGGCCTGCAGGGCCAGATCAAGATCGCCCTCAAGTATGTGCAGGGCAAGGATTCCGTCATCAAGGGACTCAAGCGCATCTCCAAGCCCGGACTGCGCGTGTACGCCAGGAATGACGAGATTCCGAGGGTGCTGGGCGGCCTCGGAATCGCGATCATCTCGACGTCCAAGGGCGTGATGTCCGACAAGGCGGCGCGCCTGTCGGGCGTCGGCGGCGAAGTCCTGGCCTACATCTGGTAATGGAGGTGCAATAGAATGTCTCGTATCGGCAAACTTCCGATTCCGGTTCCCGCCGGCGTCACCGTTGCGATCGACGAGGACAACCTCGTCACCGTAAAGGGCCCGAAGGGCACGTTGAGTCAGAAGGTCAACAGGGATATCACCGTCTCTTTCGAGGACTCCGTCCTCCACGTATCGCGGCCCACCGACTCGAAGCCGCACAAGGCGATGCACGGCCTGTACCGCTCGCTCCTGAGCAACATGGTCACGGGCGTCACGAAGGGCTTCGAGAAGGTGCTTTTGATGGAGGGCGTCGGCTACCGCGCGCAGGTCGCGGGGGATAAGCTGACGCTGAACGTCGGCTACTCGCACCCGATCGTGTTCGACGCGCCGGAATCCATCCACTTCGAGGCGCCCGCGCCGACGCGCATCGTCGTCAAGGGCATCGACAAGCAGGTCGTCGGCGCCATCGCCGCCGACATCCGCGCGACCCGCAAGCCCGAGCCGTACCTGGGCAAGGGCATCCGCTATGAGAACGAAAAGATCCGCCGCAAGGAAGGCAAAACCGGAAAGTAAGAAAGGGAGGTAACCGCAAATGTTTAACAAGCGTGATCGCAACGAAGTGCGTTTGATCCGCCACGAGCGCGTGCGCAAAAAGATCAGCGGGACACCCGCTTGCCCCCGGTTGTGCGTCTATCGGAGCCTGAACCACATCTACGCCCAGATCATCGACGACGTCGCCGGGAACACCCTGGTCGCGGCGTCCACCGTCGAGGGCGAGATCCAGTCGCAGGTGGCCGAGCTCGACAAGAAGGGCGCGAGCAAGGTCGTGGGCAAGGTCGTCGCCGAGCGCGCGCTTTCCAAGGGTATCAAGCAGGTGGTCTTTGACCGCGGCGGATACATCTACACCGGCCGCGTGGCCGAGTTGGCAGCCGGCGCTCGCGAGGGCGGTCTGGACTTCTAAGAAGGAGGGAACGCGTAATGCAGCGCAACAACGAGCAGGTCAGCGAATTCAAAGAAAAATTGGTCGCGGTCAACCGCGTCTCGAAGACCGTCAAGGGCGGCCGCAACATGCGGTTCAGCGCGCTGATGGTCGTCGGCGACGAAAAGGGCCGCGTCGGCTGCGGCATGGGCAAGGCCGCCGAAATTCCGGAGGCCATCCGCAAGGGGCTCGACGAGGCCAAGAAGTCGATGAAGACGGTATCCCTCAAGGGGACGACGATCCCGCACGAGATCGTCGGCGTCTTCGGGACCGGCAAGGTCAAGATGCTCCCGGCCCCCGAGGGAACCGGCGTCATCGCGGGCGGCCCGATCCGCGCGGTCTTGGAGGCCGTCGGCATCAAGGACATCGTCACGAAGTCGATCGGCTCCAACAACAAGATCAACATGGTGAAGGCTACGCTCGCGGGCCTTTCCGAGCTTCGCAGTGCCGAGGAAGTCGCAAGGCTCCGCGGCAAGACCGTCGAAGAGATTCTGGGCTAGGGGGTGCGTTCGATGAAACTCAAGATTACGCAGACCAAGTCCACCATCGCGTGCCTGAAGGACCAGATCGCGACCATTGCGGCGCTGGGGCTCCACAGGATCGGGCACACCGTCGTCAAGGAAGACAACCCCGCCGTCCGCGGCATGATCTTCAAGGTCAAGCACATGGTCAAGGTCGAGGAGATTGAAGACTAAGGAGGTCCCGAGATGAAACTTCACGAACTCAAACCCGCTGAAGGTGCCACCACATCGGCAAAGCGTCTTGGACGCGGCGTCGGTTCGGGTCTTGGCAAGACCTCCGGCAAGGGACACAAGGGCGCGAAGGCCCGCTCCGGCGGCGGCAAGCGGCCCGGCTTCGAGGGCGGCCAGATGCCCCTCACGATGCGCCTGCCCAAGCGCGGCTTCACGAACAACTTCCGCACGGAGTATGTGGCGATCAACGTGGAGCGGCTTGAGGTGTTTGAGGACGGCATGACCGTCACGCCCGTGGAACTGATCGAGTACGGCATCATCAAGAAGATCAACGACGGCATCAAGATCATGGGCAACGGGGAACTGACGAAAAAGCTCACGGTTCTGGCCAACAAATTCACGGCCACCGCGAAGGAAAAGATCGAGGCGGTAGGCGGGAAAGCCGAGGTGATCTGAGATGTTTGAGACGTTGAAGAACGCATGGAAGATCACGGACCTCAGAAAGAAGATACTGTTCACGGTATTCATGCTTCTGGTCTACCGGCTTCTTTGCTTCGTGCCCACGCCCGGTGTCGATACGACGGTCATCAAACAGGCGATCGAAAAGGTTCCGCTCCTGGGCTTCATCAACCAGATGACGGGCTCCGACCTCTCGAACTTCTCGATCATGGCGATGGGCATCACGCCCTACATCAACGCCTCGATCATCATGCAGCTTCTGACGGTCGCGATTCCCAAGCTCGAAGAGCTCAACAAGGAGGGCGAGGAAGGCCGCAAGAAGATCGCGCAGATCACCCGCTACGTGACGGTGGGCCTGGGCCTCATGCAGGCGATCGCGCTGACGCTCGGCTTTAAGACGAACGCATCCGGCGGCTTCATGGGCCTGATCACGATCGGTTTCTGTCTCGCGGCCGGCACGGCGCTTGCGATGTGGATCGGCGAGCGCATCACCGAGAACGGCATCGGAAACGGCATCAGCCTTCTGATCTTCGCGGGCATCATCTCGAACTTCGCCGTCACCATCGGCGGCTATATCTACCAGCTGTTCGTCGACGCCTCGCTGTTCCCGATCGGCCAGTTCCTGGCGATCATCCTCGTGTTCCTGATTTTGATCGTGGGCGTCGTGTTCGTCGACCTCGGCGAGCGCCGCATCCCCGTTCAGTACGCAAAGCGCGTCGTCGGGCGCAAGATGTACGGCGGCCAGTCGACGCACATACCGCTCAAGATCAACGCCTCGGGCGTTCTGCCGCTGATCTTCGCCTCGGCGATCATGCAGTTCCCGGGCACGATCTTCGCGTTCTTCCCGAACAGCAATTTGAGCACCTGGTGGTCGAACAACGTAAACCCCATGACCTGGGGCTACCAGATCATCTTCGCGCTGATGATTTTGGGCTTCACGTTCTTCTACTCGACGATCTCGTTTAACCCGGTCGAGATCTCGAAGAACATGCAGCAGAACGGCGGCATGATCCCCGGCATCCGCCAGGGAAAGCCCACCAGCGATTTCATCAACCGCATCTCCAGGCGGATCACGCTGTTCGGCGCGTTCTTCCTGGCGTTCCTGGCGGTTCTCCCGACCGTCGTCTACGTGATCTTCGGCGTGCACCTGCCCTTCGCGGCGTCCTCGCTTTTGATCGCGGTCTCGGTCGCGATGGAGACGATGCGCCAGCTCGAGAGCCAGATGCTCATGCGCCACTACAAGGGCTTCCTGAAGTAGTCGGGAGGCGGCGGTATGAAGCTGATTTTTCTGGGCCCTCCGGGCGCGGGCAAGGGAACGCAGGCGCTGGGCGTCAGCTCAAAGCTGAAGGTTCCCCACATCTCCACCGGGGACATGCTGCGCGCGGCCGTCAAGAACCAGACCCCGACCGGGCTCGCGGCGAAGCAATTCATGGACGCCGGCCGGCTCGTTCCGGACGCGGTGCTGATCGACATGGTGCGCGAGCGCCTCTCGATGGACGACTGCAGGAACGGCTACCTTCTCGACGGCTTTCCCCGCACGGTCGACCAGGCGGAGGCGCTGGAGGAAATCTCCCCGCCCGACGCGGTCGTCAACATCGCCGTGCCGGACGGGAAACTGCTTGAGAGGCTCGCCGGGCGCCGCGTGTGCGGAAAGTGCATGGGCACGTTCCACATTTCGAAACTCAACGACGAGAGGATCTGCCCGGTCTGCAAGAGCGAGCTGATCCACCGCGAGGACGACAAGCCCGAGACGATCACAAGGCGCCTCAAGGTCTACCGAGAGCAGACCGCGCCTTTGATCGGGTACTACGAATCCAAGGGCAAGCTGAGGACGGTCGACGGGGACAATCGGCCGGAGGATGTGCTGCTTTCCATCCTCGCCTCACTGGAGTAGAGCATGATCACGATCAAGTCTGCCGGGCAGATTGAGAAGATGCGGAAGGCCGGCGCGCTTCTTTGCGAAGTGCTGACGCGCCTGCGCGAGGAGATCTGCCCCGGCGTGACCACGCGCCACCTCGACCATCTCGCCGAGAAGCTGATCCGCGACGCGGGAGCGATCCCGTCGTTCAAGGGCTTCGAGGGCTTTCCGTTCTCGATCTGCGCGTCGGTCGACGATCAGGTGGTGCACGGCTTTGCGACCGACGAGAAGCTCCGGGAGGGGCAGATTCTAAGCGTCGACTGCGGAGTGGTGCTAGACGGCTGGCAGTCCGACAGCGCGTTCACGGCGATGGTGGGAAGCGTGCGGCCCGAGGCGAGGAAGCTGATCGCCGACACGCAGAAGTGCTTCTGGCTGGGCGCGAACAAGGCGCGGGCCGGAAACCGGCTCGGCGACATCGGAAACGCGATCCAGACCTACGCGGAAAAACAGGGCTACGGCGTGATCCGGGACCTGTGCGGGCACGGAATCGGGCAGGCGATGCACGAGGACCCGAGCGTCCCGAACTACGGCCCGCCCGGGAGGGGCGTGAGGCTCCAGGCGGGCATGACGCTCGCGATCGAGCCGATGATCGCCCTTGGCGACTGGAAGGTCTACCTGTACGACAACGACTGGACGGTTGCCACGCGCGACGGAAGCCTGTGCGCGCACTACGAGCACACGGTGCTGGTGACCGACGGGGAGCCGGAGATCCTCTCCTTCCCCGGGAAAAGCGCGGCGGAGGAAGCCCGATGAAGACGATTCCGATCGACGTGGGCCGCATCGTCTCTTCGAAGGCGGGCAGGGACAGGGGACGGCTGTTCGCGGTGGTTCAGGTTCTCGACGAGCAGTTCGTGCTCGTCTCGGACGGAAAGCTCCGAACGCTCGACCGGCCCAAGAAGAAGCGCAAAAAGCACTTGAAGCCGACACCCGCAATCGTCGAGCCTTTGGAAAAAGGCGAGCCGATCCAGGATCATGATCTGCGCCGGTGGATTTGCAAGGAGGAGGGAAAGCTTGTCCAAGTCTGATGTTATCGAGGTCGAAGGCGTTGTCACGGAGTCTTATCCCAACGCCATGTTTGAGGTAGAGCTGCCCAACGGGCACAAAATCCTGGCGCATGTCTCGGGAAAGATGCGCATGAATTACATCCGCATTTACCCCGGCGACCGGGTCACGATCGAGCTTTCGCCGTATGATTTGACCCGCGGCCGGATCACCTGGCGCAGCAAGAATTAGAGCTTAGGAGGTAAGCACATGAAAATTAGGCCTTCCGTGAAGCCGATTTGCGAGAAGTGCAAGATCATCAAGCGCAAGGGCCGCGTGATGGTGATCTGCGAAAACCCCAAGCACAAGCAGAAGCAGGGTTAGAGGCCATCGCGCCGCCGCTTTTTCGAAAGCCGCGCCGGTTTCCCGGAACAAAGGCTCCGGAGAAACCGACAAACGATCAGAAGATCGGCCGTCGGAGCGGCTGCCCGGGCCTCCCGGGTTTTCGAGGGCCTTTCGATATTTCCCGTCCGGGCGCATCGCCAGGCGGCCGGACAAATCCACCAGCGTTGAGCAATTTGGAGGTGCATTCATCCCATGGCACGAATCGCAGGCGTAGACCTTCCGAGGGAGAAGCGCGTTGAGATCGCCCTGACCTATATCTACGGCATCGGCCGCAACATCGCAGACGAGATCGTCGAAGCGACGGGCGTCAATCCCGACACGCGCGTCAAGGACCTCTCCGAGGCCGAGATCGGCAAGCTGCGCGACTATATCGACCACAACGTCAAGGTGGAGGGCGACCTCCGCCGCGAGGTTTCGATGAACATCAAGCGCCTGATGGAGATCGGCTGCTATCGCGGGCTGCGCCATCGCCGCGGGCTCCCGGTGCGCGGGCAGAACACCAAGCAGAACGCGCGCACCCGCAAGGGCCCCAAGAAGCAGGCGGCCGGCAAGAAGAAGAAGACCTGACAGATTTTTTAGGGAGGAATTATCGCTATGGCAAAGCCGAAGCTGAAAAGGGTCACGCGCAAGCGCCGGGAAAAGAAGCTCGTCGAGCGCGGCGCGGCCCACATCCGCTCTTCTTTCAACAACACGATCGTGACGATCACCGACACGTCCGGAAACGCGCTCTCCTGGGCGTCGGCCGGAGGGCTGGGCTTCCGCGGAAGCAAGAAGTCGACGCCGTTCGCCGCGCAGACCGCCGCCGAGACCGCCGCCAAGGCCGCCATGGAATACGGCCTCAAGACGGTCGACGTGTACGTCAAGGGCCCGGGCTCCGGGCGCGAGGCCGCCATCCGCTCGCTGCAGGCGGCGGGTCTGGAGGTCAACATGATCAAGGACGTGACGCCGATCCCGCACAACGGATGCCGTCCGCCCAAGCGCAGAAGAGTGTAATAGGAGGATAATCGAAAATGGCAAGATATACAGGCTCCGTTTGCCGTCTCTGCCGGCGCGAGGGCACGAAGCTCTTCCTCAAGGGCGACAAGTGCTACGGCACGAAGTGCCCCGTGGCATTGAGGCCCACCCCGCCGGGCGAGCACGGCCACGCCCGAGTGCGCAAGCAGTCCGAGTACGGCGTGCAGCTGCGCGAGAAGCAGAAGGCCAAGCGCGCCTACGGCGTATTGGAAAACCAGTTTCACCGGTACTTTGAAAAGGCCGAGAGCCAGAGGGGCATCACCGGCGACAACCTGCTGATCACGCTCGAGCGCAGGCTCGACAACGTCGTATACCGGCTGGGGTATGCAGAGAACCGTGCTCAAGCACGTCAAATGGTTACACACGGTCATTTTGAAGTAAATGGCATCCCAAGCGATATTCCTTCGATGATTTTAAAACCCGGCGATCTGATCGGAATCCGCGAGAAGAGCGCGGAGAGCGATCACTTCAAGTCCCTGCGCGAGGGGACCGGCAAGGTCGTCCCGAAGTGGCTGACCATCGACGCCCCCAACCTCAAGGCGACCGTCGACGCCATGCCCAAGCGCGAAGATATTGATCTTACGATTCAGGAAAACCTCATCGTCGAGCTTTACTCCCGCTAATGCAGTCGCCTGAACTGCCTTTGACGAGACCTTTGTGTTGGAAGGTAAAGCTCAAGGCCCGCGCGGAACGGCGCGCGGGCGAAGGGCGGAACTCCGCGGTTGCAGCGCAAGTCGCGCCGCGATAGGAGAGGAGGAAACGCTGAATGATTGATCAAATCGAGAAGCCGAAAATCGAACGGGTGGAGATCGGCGAGAACAAGCGGTACGGCAAGTTCATCGTCAACCCGCTGGAGCGCGGTTTCGGCCAAACGCTGGGCAATTCGCTTCGCAGGGTGCTTCTGAACTCGCTCCCGGGCGTCGCGGCCACGAGCGTTCGCATTGAAGGCGTGCAGCATGAGTTCTCGACGGTCCCCGGCGTCAAGGAGGACGTCGCGGAATTGATCCTGAACGTCAAGCTGATTTCGGCCAAGCTGTACACGGATCTCCCGAAGATCGTCTCGATCGACGCGGTCGGC
Source organism: Firmicutes bacterium ADurb.Bin467 (assembly GCA_002068815.1). GTDB lineage: Bacteria > Bacillota > Clostridia > Christensenellales > Aristaeellaceae > Pullichristensenella. The sequence goes on from MWAC01000110.1 coordinate 15,032, forward strand.
CCCTGCGAGGTCAAGGGCGGCGACGTGCGCGCGGACGACGAGGTGGAGATCATAAACCCCGATCTGCACATCGCGACGCTTTCCGAGGGCGCGAAGCTGCAGATGCAGATCACGCTCGAGAAGGGCCGCGGATACGTATCCGCCGAGCGCAACAAGCAGATCGCGCTCGAGCGCAACAAGGTCGGCGGCATGCCCATCGGCGTGATCCCGGTCGATTCCATCTTTACGCCCATCCGCAAGGTCAGCTACTCGGTCGAGGACACGCGCGTCGGCCAGGTGACCGACTACGACAAGCTGACGATCGAGGTCTGGACGAACGGGAGCATACTGCCCAAGGAGGCGCTCGCCTCCGCCGCGCAGATTCTCACGAACAACATGCGGCTGTTCATCGACCTGACCGTCAACGTCGTCCGCGTGGACTACAACGAGCCGGAGAACGACACGAAGGAGAAGGTGCTCGAGATGACCATCGAGGAGCTCGACCTCTCCGTGCGCGCGTTCAACTGCCTCAAGCGCGCGGGCATCAACACCGTCGCCGAGCTCGTGCAGCGCAACCAGGAGGACATGATGAAGGTCCGCAACCTCGGCAAGAAGTCGCTCGAGGAAGTCGAGCAGAAGCTCATCGGACTGGGCCTGGCCCTCAAGTCCTCGGACGAATAACAACTTTCAAGGGAGGAACCGGAAATGGCCAATCGCAAGCTGGGCCGGCCGACCGATCAGCGCATGGCGCTTCTGCGCAATCAGGTGACGAACCTGATCTGGTACGGCAGGATCGAGACCACCGTCGCGCGCGCGAAGGAAGTGCGCTCCTTGGCGGAGCGGCTGATCACCGTCGCCATCCGCGAGTGTGACAATACCATCGAAGTCAAGAAGGAATCGAAGAACGAAAAGCAGCAGATCGTGATGCTCGACGTCGTCAACGACGCCCCCGGCCGCCTCGCGGCGCGCAGGCACGTGATGCGCTACCTCTACGAAATCCCCGCCGTCCAGGGCAAGGACGAGGACAAGGAGGACTTCCAGGAGCGCGTCAAGAACGTCAAGCACCCGGTCGTCGAGAAGCTCTTCCGCGAGATCGCGCCGAAGTACAAGAAGCGCGCCGCGGAAAAGGGCCAGGGCGGCGGCTATACCCGCATTGTCCGCAAGGGGCCCCGCCGCGGCGACGCGGCCGAGATGGTCGTCTTGGAGCTGGTGTAGGGAAAATCAAAGATTTCGCGCGGCGTGCAAACGCCGCGCGCTGTATTTTTATTGGGCATCCTGAAACCCGATCGCCTCGTAGAGCTCCTCCCACTCCGCGAGCAACTCCTCGAGCGCGGCCTTCGCCTCCGAATGCCGCTTCGCGACTTGGCGCGCCTCGTCCGGGTTCTGGTACAGTTCCGGCTCGCCCATGCGCGCCTCGAGCCGCGCGATCTCGGCCTCTGCGTCCTCGACGCTCTTCTCCTGCTGCTTGAGCCTGAGTTCCAACGCCTTCTTCGACTCGCGCGAAAGCCTTTCGCGGCGCTTCAATTTCTCCATCTGCGTGCGCGTCATGCCGGAGGCGGTTTCGTCCCCGGCGGCCTCGTCCGCGCGGCGCTTCTTCTCCAAATAGTCGTCATAGTTTCCGAGGTACTCCGAGACGCCGTCCGGCCGCATCTCGATCACGCGGTTCGCGATGCGGTTGATGAAATACCGGTCGTGCGACACGGCGAGTATCGTCCCGTCGAAGTCCTCGAGCGCGCCCTCGAGCACCTCGCGGCTGTCCATGTCGAGGTGGTTTGTCGGCTCGTCGAGCAAGAGCAGGTTGTCGCGCTTGAGCATCAATTTCGCAAGCGACACGCGGCCCTTCTCGCCGCCGGAGAGCGTGCTGATCTTCTGGTAGACGTCGTCGCCGGTCAAGAGAAACAGCGCGAGCACCGAGCGCACGCGGTCGAGCTCGAGCCGCGGGAACGCGTCCCAGAGCTCGTTCAGCACGTCCTTCTCCGGGTCGAGGCCGGACTGGTGCTGCTCGTAGTAGCCTAAGTCGACGTTCGCGCCGTACTCGACGGTGCCGCTGTCCGGTGCGAGCCTGCGCGCGAGGATATTGAGCAGCGTCGTCTTTCCGACGCCGTTCGGCCCGATCAGCGCGACCCTGTCGCCCGCGCGCAGATGCAGATGGAAGTCCCGAAACAGCGCGCGCCCTTCGAACGCCTTCGAGAGCCCCTTCGCCTTCAACACGTCCTCGCCGGTGCGCCTGCGCGCCTCGAACGAGAAGCGCACCCTCTGCTCGCTGGCGGGCCCGCGGATCGACTTCTCGCGGTTGTACATCCGGTATCGCTGTATGATCGCCTGCTGGCGCGCGATCTCGGCCTGCCGGAGCTTGTATTCCTTGAGCTGCCGCTCGAGGTCGGCCTGCCGCTTGACGGCGAACTGGTCGTAGTTGCCCTCGTACTGCGTGAGCCTGCGCATCGAGAGCTCGGCCATCGAGTCGCACACGGCGTTCATGAAATAGCGGTCGTGCGAGATCACGAGCACCGTGCCGCGGTATTTCCTGAGCGTCTCCTCGAGCCACTGGACGGCCTCGAGGTCCAGATGGTTCGTCGGCTCGTCGAGCATCAAGAGGTCGGGCTGCGTGAGAAGCAGCCTAGCGAGGCACAGCCTGGTCTTCTCGCCGCCGGAGAGTATGTGCGCGGGCTGGTCCTCGCGGCCCTTCGCAAATCCCAGCCCCGCGAGCACGCCCTGTATGCGACTCGGCCACTCGTAGCCGCCCGCCTCTTCGAACCGGTCGGTCAGCCGCGCGTACTCGCGCGAGAGCCGGTCGACCGCGTCCGCGTCCTCGTGGCTGTCCGCGATCTCGCCCTCGAGCCACCGCAGCCGCCGCTCCATCTCGCGCACCGGCTC
>MWAC01000111.1 GCA_002068815.1 Firmicutes bacterium ADurb.Bin467
CCCGGGATCAGCCGGCGAGCTGGTCGGGCGTGTAGTAGCCGGACTCGATGAGCAGCTCTTCGTAGTTGTTGACATCGGCGAACACCGGCTCGCACAGGAACGACGGCACGACCTTCACGCCGTTGTCATAGGTGGTGGTGTCGTTGACCGGCACCTCCGCGCCCTTCATGATCGCGTCGACCATCTCGACGACCTTCGAGGCGAGCGTGCGGGTGTCCTTGAACACGGACATCGCCTGATAGCCCGCGATGATGTTCTTCGTGTTCGCGACGTCGCAGTCCTGGCCGGTGATGACCGGGAACTCCTCGAGCGAGAAGCCGGCGGCCTTCAGCGAGTTCACGATGCCCAGCGCCAGCGAGTCGTTCGGCGAGAGCACGATGTCGGGCGCGACGCCGTCGGAGTAGTAGGCGGTCAGCAGGTTGTCCATGCGCGCCTGCGCGTCGTCGGAGCCCCAGCCGAGGATCGCGATCGTCTCAAAGTCGGTCTGGCCGGACTTCACGACGAGCTTGCCCGCGTCGATGTAGGGCTTCAGCACGTCCCACGCGCCGTTGAAGAAGTAGTAGGCGTTGTTGTCGTCGGGCGAGCCCGCGAACAGTTCGATCGTCAGGGGCTCGGTGACGTTGTCGAGGTCAAACCGCTCCTTGATGTAGGTGCCCTGGATGGTCCCGACCATGTAGTTGTCGAACGTCGCGTAGTAATCGACCGCTTCGGTCTTCGTCAGAAGGCGGTCGTACGCGATGATCGGGATGCCCTCTTCCTTCGCCTGCGAGAGCACCGTGTCGAGCGCCGAGCCGTCGATCGAGGCGACGACCAGCACGTCGACCTCGTTCAGGATCATGTTCTCAAGGTCGGACACCTGGCGGGCGACGTCGTTGCTGGAGTAGGTCAGGATGACCTCGTAGCCGGCGGCCTCGAGCTGGGCCTTCATGTTCGCGCCGTCCTGGTTCCACCTCTGCAGGTCCTGGGTCGGCATCGCGACGCCGATCTTCCCCTCCGCCAGTGCCGACGCCGAGAAAACCAAGAGCAGTGCCAGGAACAGGGTGATAAGCTTCTTCATGGGTTGGACAACTCCTTTCAATTCTGTATGGTCAGCCCGCGCTCGCGGGCAGAGCCAACCGCTTCGGGCATCCCGCACGTTTCCGATTTGTTCCCAATTCAACCAATACAATGCGTGTGTATTTTACAATATATTCCCGGTTCTGTCAATAGTCGTTCACACAGGACAAGCCTCCATATATTCTATTCATCGCGCGCCGGGAATACCCCGGGAGGGGTTGAAAAGAAAAATTCGGAGATTACACAAAACCTCCACATCTTTTTGATACCATCACCGCATGGATTCGAAACAGGGAGGAGATCGCATATGGCTGCAAAGCGTTTGACGAGGGCGTGGACCGTGGAGGGCATGACGTGCGTAAACTGCGAGGCCAGAATCGAAAAAAGGCTCTCGGCGCTCAACGGCGTGGAGAGCGTGCGCGCGAGCTACCGCACCGGGCGCGTGGAAATCGCGTTCGACCCCGGGAGGGTCTCGCCGGAGGACATCGAGCGCGCGCTCGCGAAGGCCGGATATCCGGTCGCCGCGGACGCGAAGCCGAAATCCTCCTCCGGCGCGGCGCGCGGGCTCTTGATCGCGGCGGGGCTGCTCGTGTTCTTCCTCGTCGGAAGCCGCTTCGGGCTGTTCGCGTTCTTCAACGCGTTTCCCGAGGCGAAGGAGGGCATGGGCATCGGCATGCTGTTCGTCATAGGCCTCCTGACGTCCGTGCACTGCGTCGCGATGTGCGGCGGCATCAACCTCTCGCAGACGGTCGGCAATTCCTCGAGCGGCGCGCGGGCGCTCCGGCCGAGCATACTCTACAACCTCGGCCGCGTGATCTCGTATACGGTCGTCGGCTTCTTAGTCGGCGCGCTCGGCTCGGTCGTGAAGCTGTCGGCGGGCGTGCAGGCCGCCGTGCAGTTGATCGCCGGCGCATTCATGGTCATCATGGGCCTGAACCTGATGAACGCGTTCCCGTGGCTTCGCAGGCTGACGCCGTCGATGCCTAAGTTCCTGTCGCGCAAGATCGCCGGGAAGCGCGAGAAAAGCAACAGCGCGCTGTACGTCGGGCTCCTGAACGGGCTGATGCCCTGCGGCCCCTTGCAGGCGATGCAGCTCTACGCGCTCTCGACCGGCAGCCCCGTGAAGGGCGCGCTCGCGATGCTGATGTTCAGCCTGGGCACCGTGCCGCTGATGTTCGTGCTGGGAGCCCTCGGCTCCGCGCTCAGCCGCCGCTCGGCGGGAAGGATGATCGCCGTCGGCGCGGCGCTCGTCGCCGTGATGGGCGTCGCGATGCTCGGAAACGGGCTCGGCCTCGCCGGCGTCTCGATCCCGATCGCCGCGCCGAGGGACAATGTCGCGTACGCCAGCACCCTCGAGCCGACGGCGCCGGGCGCGACGAAATCGCCGTCCGAGGGGGAGAACGTGCAATACGTCACGACCGAGCTCTCGCCCTACGGCTACTCCCCGATCTCGGTGCAGGCGGGCGTCCCGGTCCAATGGACGATCCACGCGGAGCCGGGCGCGCTGAACGGCTGCAACAACCGCATACTGATCCGCGAGTACGGCATCGAAAAGCCGCTCTCCGCCGGCGACAACCTGATCGAGTTCACGCCGGAGAAGGCCGGCACGTTCGCCTACACCTGCTGGATGGGCATGATCCGAAGCTCGATCACCGTCGTAGACGGCCCGGAGGACGCCGCGGCGGACGCCGCATTGTCGGCGAGCCGGCCCCCGGCCGCGGAGACGCTGCCGCCGCTCGACGTCAATCAGATTCCCGGCTGCTCCTGCTGCCAGTAGCGTCAAGCGCGCCGGATGTGGTATAATACTCCCGGAGGTGCCCCGTGAACCGAATACTCGTCGTCGACGACGAACCGAAGATCATCGAAGTCGTGGCTGCGTTTCTGACCAGCCGCGGCTTTCGCGTGCTCTCGGCCGCGACCGGAAGGGCCGCTCTCGAAATCCTGCCGCATGAAAAGGTGTCCCTGGTGCTCTTGGACCTGATGCTGCCGGACATGCGCGGCGAGGACGTCTGCCTGGAGATCCGCCGCACGTCGCGCGTGCCGGTCATCATGCTGACCGCGAAGTCCGGCGAGGACGACATGGTCAACGGGCTGTCGGTCGGTGCGGACGACTACATCGCAAAGCCGTTCAGCCTGAAGGCGCTGCTCGCGCGCGTCGAGGCGGTGCTGCGCCGCTCGGCGGACGACCTGAAGCCCCTCTACAACCGCAACACCTTCGGCGACCTCGAGGTCGATTTCGAGCAGCACGCCGTCAAAAAGCGCGGCGAAATCGTGCCGCTGACGCCGAACGAGTTCAAAATCCTGTCGGCGCTCGTCAAATACCCGACGAAGGTGTTCACGCGCGACGAGTTGATCCTCTCCGCGCTCGGCGACGAGTTCGACGGCTTTCACCGCGCGATCGACAGCCACGTGAAGAACATCCGCCAGAAGATCGAGGACGACCCGAAGAACCCGGCGTTCCTCCTGACGGTGCACGGCGTCGGCTACAAGTTCGGAGGCGCGCATGGCCGCGCGTAGCTTGAAGTCGAAGCTGCCGCTGACGCTCGCGGCGGTGCTTTTGCTGACCGTCGCGGTCATCAGCGCGCTGACGAATTTTCTCGTCAACCGGCAGTTCCGGCAGTACGTCGCCGACCAGCAAAGGACGAAGTCGCAGCAGCTCGTCCGGGACATCGGAAGGCAGTACGACGGCGAATGGGACGTCGATGCGCTGCACATCATCGGCATGCAGGCCATGTACGACGGCTATCTCATCCGCGTCGAGGACGGTGCCCGGACCCTCGTCTGGGCGACCGAGGAGCACGATTCGACCTCCTGCGCCGCAATGATGGCCGACATCACGAGCCGCATGAAATCGAGCGTCAACGGCGCGTTCACGTCCACCGAGACGCCGCTTCTGTCCGGCGGCGCCTTGATCGGCTACGCGACCGTCACGTACTACGGGCCGTACTTCCTGTCCGACAGCGAATTCCAATTCCTGGCTACGCTGAACCGCGTGCTGCTCTGGGTCGGCGGCGCGTCGCTCTTGCTGTCGCTCGCGGTCGGGCTGTTGTCCGCCAGGCGGCTCATCGCGCCGGTCCTTCGCGCCGCGGCCGCCGCGAAGCGCATGGCGGACGGCGACTACCGGGAGCGCATCGCCGTCCGGACGAACGTGCGCGAGACGGACGAACTGATCGCCTCGGTCAACCATCTGGGCGAGTCGCTCGAGAGGCAGGAGGCGCTCAGGCGGCGGCTGATCAGCGACGTCGCGCACGAGCTCCGGACGCCGCTCACGACCGTCGGCACGCACATGGAGGCAATGATCGACGGCGTGTGGGAGCCGACGCCCGAGCGCCTGCAGAGCTGCCACGAGGAGCTCCTGCGGCTCGGCGCGCTCGTCAGCGACATGGAGAACCTCGCGCGCATCGAGGGCGCTCCGAAGCTCTCGAAGCGCCCGGTCGAATTGCGCGCGCTCGCCGACAGCGCGCTCGCGGGCTTTCAGGCGCAGCTTCTCGAGAAGGGGCTGCGGGCGGCGGCGGACGGCGGCCCCGTCGAGGTGCCGGCCGACCCCGACCGGCTCCGGCAGGTGTTGATCAACCTGATCGCGAACGCGGTCAAGTACACGCCCGCGGGCGGCAAAATCGAAATCCGCATCTGGGAGGACGGAGACCGCGCCGGGTTCACCGTCTCCGACACCGGCTGCGGCATCTCCGAAGGGGACCTGCCGCACGTGTTCGAGCGGTTCTACCGCGCCGACCAGTCCCGCAACCGGATCAGCGGCGGCTCCGGCATAGGCCTCGCGATCGTCCGGTCGATCGCGGAGGCGCACGGCGGAACGGCGAGCGCCGAGAGCGCCCCCGGCAAGGGCAGTTCCTTCACGGTGTCGCTGCCGAAAAGCGTCTGATTGCAGACAAACGGTTTTTCAACGCCAAAAAAGCACCGCCTGACTTCCCTTCAGGCGGCGCGGTCGGTCACGCGGTTCCTTCTTGCCGGGGGCGCGGCTCAGCTGCGCACCGGGACGTCCCGGAGCGTGCGGGCACACGGGTCGACGATGAGCTCGACGGCCGACGGCGAATCCGGACGCGCATCAAAGAACGGGGCCGACGGCACGGCGGCGTCCTGAAATTCCGCGTCGCGCGCGGCATTGCCGGCATCGCCGTTGTCGCCGGCGCTGCCGGTGCCGCCGGCGCTGCCGGTGCCGCCGGCCGCTTCGGATGCCCTCTCCGCGAGTACGCCGAGTACCTTCGAGAGCTCAACCTGCGAGCACGAGCGCAAGCAGTCGGAGACCGCGAGCAGCATGGCGCCCGCAATCAGTAGCGACAACACCGCCGAAAATGCCACCAGCCATCCCCTCCGCATCCGCCGCACCCCCTGTGCTCCATTATATTCGCGGTGGACGTGGACATGCCCCCTCCGGAGCGGAACAGGCCCCAAAATTCAAACAACGGCGAGCCCCGAAAAAGGACTCGCCGCATGTGGTTTTCCTATACCTTTCCCTTGTATCGCTC
>MWAC01000112.1 GCA_002068815.1 Firmicutes bacterium ADurb.Bin467
CGCTCCGGATCGTTGACGAGCATGTCCCGCATATGGATATAGATGCGATTGTCGCCCGGAAAGTTGCATAGAATTTCCAAAATCAGCATTTTTGCGTACTCGGACGCGCCCTCGTAGCCCTCGAGCAGCGTTTGGCGTACGGGAGCGCCCGCCGCCTCCTCGAGCGCCTCCGCCGCGCGCTCCGCGAGATCGGACGAATCCGGCGCCCTGAGCACGATGTCCGCCGCGAGCCGCTCGGTGCGCTCCGGCGCAATCTCCAGCAAAAGCGACAGCGCGTGCTCGCGCGCCTCCTCCGGCTTTCCCGCGTCAAAGAGCAGCCCTTCGAGCGCCGGCGCCGCCGCCTCCCCGAGCGCCTCGAACCGCTCCAGAAGCAAATCCGGCACGTCGACGCGCGCGCGGGCGTATTCCTCGAGCGACGCGATCAATTCCTCCGGCGCGGACATCCGGAGGAACCACTGTCTGGGCGAGATGCCGTTCAACCGCGCGTCCGGGGCCTCCGCCCACTCCTCGTACGCGACGTCCAGAAGCGCCTCGGCCGCGTCCTCGCCGATCTCCCCCGCCGCGCTGAGCTTCTTCGCGAACGCCCGGCGGAACATCCCGTCAAAGTCCATCGGGTTCGCCATCGGCATCCTCCTCCATCGCGTCGGCCATCCGCTGCGCGTAGTAGACGGTCCTGCGGAACGGGCTCCCGAACTGGCGGCAGAGCTTGCGAAACGACGGCTTCTCGCCGCGCATCGACAGATAGCAGTACAAGAGCGCCGCGGCGTAGGCGGGAATCCTGTCCCGCGTGCAGAACACCATCTGCCGGGAGCTCAGCGCCTTGAGCATGATCAGCGCGAGCGCGGTCGTCGCCGTGACGCCGTACTCGTCCTCGAGCACTTCCGAGGCGTACTTCACCGCCTGCCGGAAGCCGATCGGCAATCGGTCGAGCGTCGGCTCGGGGTCGGGCAACAGCCCGTCGCGCTCGTCGATGCTCGGCGGCAGCAATTTCCCCATGTCCGCGCCGCGCATCCGGAGCAGCATCAGCGCGTTGAGCTTCAGCTCATACGCGATCTCCGGCCGCATGAACACCTCGCGCAGCGTCCCCTCGGCCTCCTCGTCCTTCAGCGCCGCCAGCGCCGTGATCGACGCGCGGCGGAACTGCGCGTTGTCGACCGTCAGGCACCACTTGAGCAGCGCGCGGAACTTCTTGTCCTCCTGCCAGACGCGCTCGAGCTCGTTGTAGTGCCTTGAGAGAGTGTCCGCGACGTATGAGAGCCGCCGAACCGCCTCGTCCTTGGGCACCTGGTACGCGTAGTCCGGCGGCGGATTCTTCAGGTTTCCCGCGGCCGCCGCGTCCATGTAGTAGCCGGCGATCGTGTCCTCCGGGTCGATGCGCAGTATCCGCGCCCAGAACTTCATCGCCTGCTTTTCCTGCGCCCCCGTGCGGATCAGCGCGACCGCGCGTATGTGCAGAAGCTGCCGGTCATAGGGCGTCTCCTGCATCGAGAGCCTGGCGCACTCACCGACCTCCTTGTGCATGGAGAGTTCGCCCAGCGTGTAGATCAGCATGCGCATCTCGATGCCCGTCGGGCGCATCGACATCGCCTTCAGGGCCATCTGCCGGCTCTTTCTTCCCATGTCGGCCATGTGGTACATCTGCGCGACGACGCAGATCGCGCGCACAGACGCGACCTCCGCCTCGGTCGCCATCCGCGCCTGCTGCAGCGCCTCCTTGCGCATGCCGAGCAACTCCAGCGCCGTCGCGTACAGCGCCCGTATCTCGCTGCGCGCGGGCTCCAATCCGAGGCTCCTTTCAAACAGCCGCGCGGCCGCGCGGAAGTCCTCCTCCTTCATGCGCTCGCAGGCCAAATCTGCGACGCGCGCGGCGCGGTACGATCGCCGGTTCAGCGGGCGCGAGAGCATCTCGTAGAACTGCAGTTCGTCGGTGATCCTGCGCACCTCGTCGGCGTGCACGCCGTGCGGGTCGAGCCCCTTGTAGCGCCGCAGCGCCCGCTTCGCGCCGGGGATGTCGCTCGCCGAGAGCAGGTTGAGCGCAAGGCCGTAGTAGCACTCGGTCGGCGCGTCGCGGTCGGAGAGCATGTCCAAGAGCAGCCGGTTCGACTGCGAGAGGCAGCCCATCTCGCTCAGCAATTCGGCGAGATCGAGCTTGTATTCGTCGTTGTTCGGGGAGTGCTCGACCGCGCGCCGAAGAAGCTCCAGCGCGTCCACGACGTTGTTGTCGCGCCGGTTCTTCATCGCGCGGTGGTGCACGTATGCCGCGCTCCTGTCAAAGGGCACGACCTTCGGGTCAAAGTTCATTCGCTCCTCCGATTCAAAGCATATTCCAAGAGGGCCGAGAGCTCCTCCTCCGTGAAGCGGTAGCGCCGGTCGCAGAAGTGGCAATCCACCTCGGCGCCGTGCTGCTCCGAGATCATGTCGCCGAGCTCCTCGCGCCCGAGCGATATCAGCGCGCGCTCGACGCGCTCGCGCGAGCAGTCGCAGCGGTACGCCGGGCGGATCTCCTTCAGCACCTCCGGCTCGAGGTGCCCGAGCAACTGCCAAACCGCGCCTGTCAAATGGTACTCGCGCATCGTCGCCGAGATGTCCATGAACATGCCTGCGCTCGCCTCGATCGAGCGGATCGCGCTCTCGCCCGCGCCGGGCATCAACTGCACGATCAGCCCTCCGGCCGCCTCGACCTTTTCCCCGACGAGCACGCCGAGCGCGACGAGCGAGGGCACCTGCTCCGACGCCGTGAAGTACATCGCGAAGTCCTCCGCGATCTCGCCGGAGGCGAGGTTCACCTGCCCGACGTACGGCTCCCGGAGCCCCAAATCCTTGATCACGGTCAGCTTGCCTCCCTTTCCGACCGCCGCGCCGACCGGCAGCTTCTCCCCGGCGCGCGGAAGCTCGACATCCGGATTCTCGACGTAGCCCTTGACCGAGCCGTCGCTCTTTCCGACCGCGAGCACCGTCCCGATCGGGCCGCCGCCCTTGATCGAAACCGTCACGCTCTCGAGCGCGCCCTTCTGCATCGTGCCCAGCATCGAGGTCGCCATCAAGGTCCTTCCGAGCGCCGCGGTCGCCGTCCGGGACAATCCGTGCAGCGCGCGCGCCCGGTCGACCATCTGCGTCCCCTCGATCAGCATCGCCCTCGCCTGCCCGCCCATGAGCGATATGTGAAGCATTCCGTCCGAATCCATCTGTTCCTCCCTATGCCCTTCGCGCCAGAAAGTGCAAACGCTCCTCGCCCTCGGCCGGAGGCGCGAACGTCCGGTCGCCGAATACCTCTATGCCCGAAAAGCCCTCTTCCCGGAGCAGCCTGACGAGCTCTTCCTCGCCGTGCGCGCGCTGCACGTGCTCCTCCTGAAACCTGCGGTACCGGCCGTCCGCCTCGCGCACGAAGAACGTCACGTCCATCCTGATCAAATGCCGCTCCGCGTCGAGCCGGTTTTCCCAGAGATAGGCGATTTCGTCCCTCTCCTCGCCGAAAAACGCGTTCCCGAGGCGGACCTCCAGCTTGTGCCGCGACGAGATGTCGAACGCCAGCGCGCCGCCGGGCCGTATCGCCCGGCGCGCCGCGCGGAAGAACGCGCGCAGCCTCTCCTCGGTCAGCAAATAGTTCACGCCGTCGCAGGCCGCGACGACCGCGTCGACCGGCCTCGGGACGGACAGATCGCAGATGTCCTGCCGGACGAGCATCGCGCTCTCGCCGGCCCGGCGGAACTTCTCCGCCGCGCGCCGAAGCATCGCCTCGGAGAGGTCCGCGCCGGTCACGCGCGCGCCGAGCTTCGCAAACTCGAGCGCCATCGAGCCGGTCCCGCAGCCCGCGTCGTATACCGTCCCGGGCGAGACGCCCGCGCGGCCGAGCAGCGCCCGGTAATACTCTGCCCATTTCGGATAATCGAAATCGTCCATCATGGCGTCGTACACGTCCGCGAGCGCGCCGTACGGCTGCATAAATCGCATCCCTCCCCATTTTATTATTTTACCACACGCGCCCCGCGTTTGCAACAGATGCTATAACCGAAAGCTAACCGAATCCGCCCGGCAGCGCCCGCGGAAAACCGGTATAATGAGCCTACCCTATTATGGACGGAGGATGCCCGCGATGAAACACAATTGCGTGATCTTCGACCTCGACGGAACGCTGCTCGACACGCTCGAGGATTTGCGGGACGCCGTCAACGCCGCGCTTGCGGCCCGCGGGCACGCGCCGCGCTCGATCGACGAGGTGCGGCTGTTCGTCGGAAACGGCGTCATGAAGCTGATCGAGCGCGCGGTTCCCGAAGGCACGCCCGCGTCCGGGATCGCGGAGATCGCCGCCGACTTCCGGCGCCGCTACGACAAAGCGATCAACGTAAAGACGCGCCCGTATCCCGGCATCCTCGAATTGCTTCAAAGGCTCCGCGCCGCGGGCGTCAAAATCTGCGTCAACTCGAACAAGTACGACCCGGCCGTGCGGCTCCTCTGCGAGGCGCACTTCTCCGGGCTCTACGACGTCGCCGTCGGCGAATCCGCCACCATCCCGAAAAAGCCGTCTCCGGCCGGCGTCGAATATCTCCTCTCCGCCGTCGGCGCAAAAAAAAGCGACGCCGTATACGTCGGCGACAGCTCCGTCGATTTCGAAACCGCGAAAAACGCCGAAGTGCCGTTCGCGTGGGTATCGTGGGGCTTCCGCAGGCCGTCCGAGATGCCGGAGGTTCCGCCGCTCCGCTTCGACGACGCCGGGCGGCTCTCCGATTATCTGCTCGATTGACCCGTTCCCCTCCGGATCTGTCCGGAGGGGATTTTACGCGGACTTCTTCAGCGTGAAGAAAAACTCCGATCCCCCGCCCGTCCTCGCGTTGACGCCGATCTCGCCGCCCATCAGCTCCACGACGAGCTTCGCGACCGCGAGGCCGAGCCCGGTGCCCGAGGTGCGCATGCGGCTCTTGTCGGCCTTGTAGAATCGCTCCCAGATGAACGGCAAATCCTTGGGTTCTATGCCGACGCCGGTGTCGACGACGCCGACGCGGACGATGTCCCGCTCGTCGCGCGCGTAGACGGTCACGCTGCCGCCCGCGGGCGTGAAGCCGAGCGCGTTGTCGATGAATATGATCAGCACCTGCAGTATCCTGTCCTCGTTCCCGATGCACGTAAGCGCCGAGCTGCCGGTGTCGGCCGTGAGCGATATGCCCGCGTCGTCGGCCATGTTCTTCATCCGGCGCACGGCCGCGTCGACGATGCCGCGCAGCTCCAGTTCCTCCATCTCGAGCGCGACCCGGCCGTCCTGCAGACGCGACATGTCGAGCATCTCGCGCACGAGCTTTTCGAGCCTGAGCGTCTCCTGGTAGATGACTCGGTAGCACTCCGACCGCTCCTCGTCGGTGTCGATATAGCCGTCCATCAGCGGCTCGACCATGCCGCGGATGCCGGTCAGC
>MWAC01000113.1 GCA_002068815.1 Firmicutes bacterium ADurb.Bin467
GCACAGCGACGCAGGCGCGCGGCGATGCCGACCTTCGAGCACAGAGAGCCCCGCTGCGAGTAGCAGATGCCGAACACCTCGCCCCCGGCCATCACGCAGTCGTGCTGCGGGCTCGCCAGCGCCAGCCCCAGCGACTCGGGCGTGACGTTCACCAGCGGGTGCATCATCGGCGGCAGCAGGTCGGTCCTGGCGTGGCGCGCGATGTCGGTCTCGCTCATGCCGGGCTTCGCGGCGAGCAGCAGCCTGCGCACGACGTTCGCGGCCTTCGCGGCCTGGTACTCGAAGAACGCGATCTCCTCCGCCTCGCGCAGCCGCATGCGCACGCCGTTCGGAAGCCCGGTGATCTCGCGGGTGTAGTTGACGACGTTTGCGCGGTCCACGACCTTGTAGAGCTCCGTCAGCATGTACTCCGGCGCGTCGAACTGGTGCGCCGGGTCGTCCGCGGCGTCGCCCTCGAAGTACTTGACCGAGACGAACCCGACGCGCGAGTCCGGTTTCAGCCCCGCCTGCCTGTAGACGTCCCGCAGCTTCTGGATGCCGTTTCGCGGCTGACCCTGGAGGCTGAAGTGCCGGTAGACGATGCGCTCGACCGGGTAGGGGATGAATTTCGAGTATGCCTCCCCCTCGTTTCCGACGACGATCGTGCGGTTTCCGTTCCGGGAGACGATGAACAGGCCCTCCTCAAACCGGCAGTCGTAGCGCGTGAAGTACTCAATATTGGCAAAGTGCTCGCGATCGCCATAGATCACGACGAAATCGGTGTCGGTCTCATCCATCCGCTCGATCAGCGCGTCGAGGCGCCTGAGATATACGCCCGCGGACAGCTTTACGGCCTGCTCCGGTTCCTCCTGAAGAATCCACTCCGGACATGCGGTGATCTTGACATTGCTCATTTTTTCCGTTCCCTTTTCCATTATTTTTTTGCAGTTTTCAGGCATGCCGCCGAATATTCCCGCCGCGGGACTCCCCGCGCGGCCGGGAACCCTGTTCACCCTGCAAAAAATGAACCGGTTCAACTGTGGCTATTATAGCCGAGAATATGAACCGTGTCAACATGTTCCGGAAATAAATTTTTTTCACCGCATTTCCGCCCCGAAACGGGGGCCCGGGATATTGACTTTCGGACAGGCGTGAAATATAATAGCGATGGCGTCTTATTTTTGGGGATTTCAGATAGGATGAGGATGACTCTGTGAAGGATGCGACATTGCAGGATGTGGCGGCCCTTGCCGGCGTTTCGACAGGGACCGTTTCGAAGTACATAAACGGCCAGAAGATCAGCCCGAAGAACGTCGAGCGGATCAAGAAGGCCATCGAGGTCCTCCACTACATGCCGAGCCCGCTCGCCCGGAACTTCGCGCGCGGCAAGTCGTTTGACATATTGCTGTTCATCATCGTCGAGCACCCGATCGTCCAGTCGACGTGGCTGCACGAGCTGCCGATCATACAGGGCATCAACGACAGGCTACGCGGCTCCGGCTACAGCCTGAAGATCGAAATCGCCTCGATGGAGGCGAAGAAGGAGAACGCCGCGCGCATCGAGAACTACGCGCGCAGCAAATACGTCGACGCGGTGATTTTGCTCTCGCCGTGGGAGATCAGCGACGAGATACTGGTGATACTCGACTACCACGCGTTTCCCTACCTGATCGTCGGGAGCGGAAAGAACGCGCGCCAGTGCTGCTCGATCGACTTCGACAACTACACCCCGATCTACGAGATCGTCGGAAGGATGCGCGAGGCGGGGCACGCGCGCTTCGGCATGATCAACGGCTTCCAAAACCAGCTCTACGCGCAGCAGCGCGAGGCCGCCTTCCGCAACGCGCTGCGGGACCTCCGTCTGCCGCTGCGCGAGGAGGACGTCCGCCACGGCGACTACAGCCTCGAGAGCGGCATCGAGCTCTGCGGGGAGCTGCTGGACGCCCCCGACCCGCCGACGGCCATCGTCTGCGGCAACGACTACGTCGCCGCCGGGGCCATCCGCGCGATCCAGAGCCGAAGGCTGTCGGTGCCCGGCGACATGCTCGTCAGCGGCTTCGACGACACGATCGTCTCGAGCGCGATGAATCCCACGATCACGACCGTGCACGTCTCCTCGTACGAGATGGGCAGGTGCGCGACCGAGGAGCTCTTGAAGAGGCTCGAGTGCGGCGAATACGAGATTCAGAGCCGGCTGATTAAGAGCCGGGTCATCTACAAGCAGTCGACCGGCGCAAACGGGGCGAACGGGGCGCAATAGAATACGAAAATGCGAAGCCGCGGCGGGAAAAATCCGCCGCGGCTTCGCGCTTTTTGGGGGAATTCCTATCGGGCGACCATGCGCCGCGCGCCGGAGCTGAAGATCACTTCCCCGCGGTCCGTGATGAAGATCGCCTCGACGCCGTCCATGGACTCCACGAGCGCCATGCCGTCCTCGAGGCCCAGCGCGAACACGCCGGTCGACAGCGCGTCCGCGAGCGCCGACTCCCTCGCGACGATCGTGACCGAGGCGAGCCCGTTCTGCACCGGCCAGCCCGTCTCCGCGTCCAATATGTGGTGGTAGCGCACGCCGTTCAGGTCGAAGCCGCGCTCGTAGACGCCGCTCGTGACGACCGACGCGTCGTTCGCGAGGATCGCGATCTTCGCCTCGCCGGTCTCGCTCGACGGGTCCTGTACGCCGACCTTCCAGCTGCCGCCGGGCTTGCCGCCGACGGTCACGATGTTTCCGCCGAGGTTCAAAAGCGCGCTCGTCACGCCGCTCTGCCTCAGATAGTCGGCGATGCGGTCGGCGATGTACCCCTTCGCGATGCCGCCGAGGTCGATCTGCATGCCCTCCGGCAGCCGGACGGCGCTTCCGTCGATCTCCACCTTGCGGTAGTCGATCCGCTCCGCGGCCTCGCGGAGCCTTTGCGCATCCGGCAGCCGCGCGCCCGCCCCGGAAAAGTCCCACAGCGCGACCGCCGGCGCGATCGTGATGTCGAACGCGCCGCCGGTTCGGTCGCCGATCTCCCGCGCGAGCCGCAGTATCTCGACTGTCGCGTCCGACACCTCGACCGGCTCGCCGGCTGCGTGGTTGATGTTCCAGACGTCGCTGCCCTCGCGGGTCTTGCTGAGGACCGCCTCGTAGTCGCCGCAGAGCTTCAGCGCGGCCGCGACGACCCCCTCGTCGGCGTAGGCGGAGATCGCGACGACCGTGTCGAGGTAGAACCCGTATTTCGAGACCATCGGCGCCCCCTGCGACGCCCCCGCGGGCAGCATAAGCGCCGCGAGCACGAGCAGCAGCGCGAGCGGGCGAATAAAACGGCGCGTCATCTGCTCCGCCTCCCCATCGTTTGCGCCCTCCGCCGAAGCGAAAGGCGCAATCGTTTCCGTCGTTTTTCCGTCTGTTTTCGCCTAACCGAGAGCCTTTGCAATCGCCGCCACAAACTCGTTCGTGTGGATCGTCGCGGAGGACACGACGTCCGCGCCGGCGAGGTCCATGCCGAGAATCTGGTCGCGGTTCTTGCCGACGGTCAGCTTCGCGAAGTTCGCGGCCTGCTCGTTCCACTCGAGGCCGAGCTTCGAGCTGCCGCGCATGCCGTAGGCGTCGCCGAGCACGTTCTTCGAGGCGATCGGCTGCGTCAGGTCGGAGGTGATCTGCCCCTTGGCGTCGAACTTGACGGAGGCGTTCAGGGCATCGAGCACGCAGCTCGTGATGACGCCGTTTCCGTCCTTCGTGACGACGGCGAACGTGGAGCTGATCGCGGCCTCGCCGGCGGCGTCGGCGGCGGCGTCCTTCGAGGCCGCGGCGCTCGTGACGGAGCCGATCGAGAGGCCGTCACCGGCCTTCGCGCCCATCTCCTTGGCGTTCTCGCACGCCTTCGCGATCCCCTCGATATACGGGTTGATCTTGATCGTGACGGACGCGATAAGGTCCTGGTCGGCGGCGGTGTTGCCCTGCGTGAGCGGGATCTGGAGCACTTCCTGGCCGGTCTTGCCGACGACATACGCCGCCAGCGCGTCCGCCTGCTCGAACCACTCCTTGCCGATGCCCGAGGCCTTCTTCATGCCGTAGTCAAACCCGAGCTCCTGCTTGGACTGGACCGGCGCCGTGGGGTCGGAAGAAATCTTCCCCTCCGCGGTGAAGGTAATCGCGGCCGGGATGTAGTCGATCTTGCACTCGGCGATCTTGCCCGCCTCGTCGAGCAGCAC
>MWAC01000114.1 GCA_002068815.1 Firmicutes bacterium ADurb.Bin467
CCGCGGCGACGGCGGCGATCAGAACGTATATCGCCCAGCCGCTCGAGAAGAACGGCTCCAGGGGCCTCAAGAACGGCAGCACGTCGTAGACGGTCGCGTACTCGGGCCGGGCCTCGACCGCGCGGTCGGCGGTCAGCATCGCGGTCAGCGTCTCGCCCTCCGCCGACGTGTAGGTCAGGGTGCCTACGATCTCGCCCTCCTCGATCGGCGCCCGGAGCCCCTCGTTCAGCGCGATCGTCGTGCGCGCCTTGAAGTCGGCCAGCGCCTCGCCGAGCGCGCCCTTGCGCACGCGGCGCGCGTAGTCGGAGTCGCTCACCTGCGTCATCCGAAGCGACAGCGAGCCCTTCAGCGCGTCGTCCTTCGCGGCGTTTTCGATCGTGGTCGCGTTCAGGTCTCGCCCGGAGAGGTCGTAGAGCTCCATCAACAGGTACCGGTCGTATTGCGCGAAGCCGTACTCGAACAGCTTCCCCGTATCCGACCACTTCTGCGTCGTCACCGACGGCGCGGAGTTCAAGACGACCGAGATCAGCGTCACGCCGTCGCGCCTGGCCGCGCCGACGAAGCACTGCCCCGCCTTGTCCGTGTACCCGGTCTTGATGCCGATGCACCACTCGTAGTAGTACTTGTCGCCGGGGATCATCAGGTTCACGCGCGTCGGCAGCGTCAGCTCCTTGCGGTTGACCGTCGGGGCGAGCGTGTAGCTCTTCGCGGCGACGATCTCGCGGAAGGTCTCGTTTCGCATCGCGACCCGCGCGATCCGGGCGAGGTCCATCGCGGTCGTGTAGTGCGTGTCGTCGTGGTAGCCGTGCGCGTTCGAGAAGTGCGTGTCCGTGCAGCCGATCTCGGCCGCGCGCTCGTTCATCTTTGCGACGAACGCCTCGATGCTGCCGCTGACGAGCACCGCGATCGCGTTCGAGCCGTCGTTGCCGGAGTTGATCGTGAATCCGTAGAGCAGGTCCTGAAACGTCATCTGCTCGCCCGGAAAGACCGGGATCAGCGAGCTGTGGTCGGGGATGTTCTTCGCAGCGTCCGGGATCGTGATCACGCGGTCGAGCGGTATGCCGCTCTCGAGCGCGAGCAGCAGCGTCATCATCTTCGTCGTGCTCGCCGGGTACATGCGCACGTTCGACTGCTTGTCAAAGAGCACCTCGCCGGTCTCAAAGTCCATCAGCACGGCGGCCTTCGAGTACAGATGCCCCGCCTCGAGCACGCCCGGCTGGGTCTTGTCCCAGTCGCCCGGCGCGACGGCGAGCGCATGCGGGGAAAGCAGCGCGAACACGCAGACCAACAGAAGGACGAACGCAAATGCCCTGCGGCGCATGGCGGAATCTCCTTTGTGCGCGGATTTTGTTCCATGCAAAGGCGCGCCCGCCTCCCGGCGGGCCGCCGAAGCGCAATCCGTTCCGGATTGCTAAGCTATATTATAGCATTTTCCGCCGCCGTTTGTACAGCATTATGTAAAATCCTAACATTTGGCGGAGCGCGCTTGAAATATCCCATTCAATCGTATATAATAAAAATGACAAAACCGTGAAATACTGATGTCGTCGCGTCATATATGCCGGGCGCGCGGGAGGGAATGCCATGCCGAAGAGAATTCTGATCGTCGACGACGAGCCGTTGATCGTCAAGGGTCTGAAGTACAGCCTCGAGCAGGACGGCTACGAGACCGAATCGGCGCAGGACGGCGAGGATGCCGTCAACAAGTTTCTTTCCGGGCAGTACGACCTGGTGCTGCTCGACGTGATGCTGCCCAAGCTCGACGGCATCGAGGTCTGCCAGCGCATCCGCGAGCGCAGCAACGTGCCCATCATCATGCTGACGGCCAAGGGCGACGATATGGACAAAATACTCGGCCTCGAGTACGGCGCGGACGACTACATGACGAAGCCCTTCAACATCCTCGAGGTCAAGGCGCGCATCAAGACGATCTTTCGCCGGACCGCGATGATGCAGCGCGAGACCGCGCAGCGCGTGATCACGGTGCGCGACATGCAGATCAACATGAACAACCGCTCGGTCTCGATCGCCGGGCAGGAGGTCAACTTGACGGCCAAGGAATTCGACCTTCTGCAGCTGTTCGTCACGAACCGCGGCAAGGTCTTTTCCCGGGAAAACCTCTTGGAGACGATCTGGAAGTACGACTACCTGGGCGATTTGCGCACCGTCGACGTGCATATCCGCCGCCTGCGCGAAAAAATAGAGCGCGTGCCCAGCCAGCCCGAATACATTTTCACAAAATGGGGAGTTGGCTACTATTTTACCGATAAAGATTAAAAAATCTTTGTATTCCATACGCTGGAAAATACTCATCGCCTATCTGCTGATCATCATCATCGCCTTCTCGGTCGTCGCCGCGACGCTGATTCAGTTGGTGGGCGACTATATGTTTAACCAGCGCGTCAGGGACGATCAGCGCGTCGCGGAGAACTTGGCATCTCTTTTGAGCGAGGCGCTCTATTCGCTCGACGTCCGCGCGATGTACGATGGCGCGCTGAACGCGAGCGCCGAAAAGCTGAGCCGCGTGATGGTGCTCGACCGCTTCGGCGTCGTGCAGGTCGACGCCCGGAGCGAGCTGAACGGCCGGCGCTTTCAAAACGCCGAGGTCATCCGCGCGCTGAATGGCGGCGGCCCCGACTACGGCTTCTACGACATCGATGACACGGGCACCCTCTCCCACCGCACGGGTCTCACGGCGCTCGGGAACATCCGCGAGATGACCGGCCTCTACGCCGCGCCGATCTACCGCGATTCGGAATTGATCGGCGCGCTGGTCTACATCTCGCAGGCGCAGGAAATCTACGAGAGCCTGCGCGAAATCACCACGCAGACGATTTTGTGGATGGTCATGGTCGCGGCGTCCGCGCTTTTGATGAGCATGTTCGTCGTGCGCACGATCACGCGGCCGATCGGGGAACTGAGCGCCGGCATCTCGCGGATGAGCCGCGGGGATTTGTCGACCCGCGTCGAAGTGCGCGGAAAGAACGAGTTCGCGCAGCTCGCGAGCGCGTTCAACTCGATGTCCGAAAAGCTCGAGCGGCTCGACAAATCGAGAAACCAGTTCGTGTCGAACGCGTCGCACGAATTGAAGACGCCGCTGAGCACGATGAAGATACTCTCGGAGACGCTGCTCTATCAGGAAAACTACGATCCGGAGATGCAAAAGGAGTTCCTCTCCGACATCAACAAGGAGATCGACCGGCTGAACCGCATCGTCAGCGACCTCTTGACGCTCGTGAACATCGACAGCGGCGGCATGCAGATGAACCTCGGCGAAACCCGGCTGCGCGACGTCGTGACCGAGCAGGTCAAGCGCCTGACGCCGCTCGCGCGCGAGGCGGGGCTCGAGCTCTCCTGCGTGATTCGCGACCCCTGCGAGACGACCGGCGACAGCCTGAAGCTCCAGCAGGTCGTCTACAACGTGATCGACAACGCGATCAAGTACACGCCGCGCGGCGGCGAGGTGCATGTGGAGCTCGCGAAGGTCGGCAAAAAGGCCGTCATACGCGTCGAGGACACCGGCATCGGCATCCCGCAGGAGGATTTGCCGCACATCTTCGACCGCTTCTACCGCGTGGACAAGGCCCGCTCGCGCGAGACCGGCGGCACCGGGCTCGGGCTCTCGATCGTCAAGCAGATCGTGCTTCTGCACGACGGCGACGTCCGCGCCGAGAGCGTGGAGAACAAGGGCTCCACGTTTACCATCGAGCTGCCGCTCGTGCAAAAGTAGGTGACCGCGATGATGAAACGCGCGCTTTCGGCGCTGCTCGCCCTTTCGCTGCTTCTGTCCGCGGCGCTCGCGGAGCCGGCGCTGCCGGAGCCGGAATCGGCCCCGCGGAACATGCTGCTCGGCGAGACCGCGGCGGAATACTTCTACGACGCGACGCTCTACTACGTCGGCGCGGACGGCGTGACGCTCACGCAGGCGTCGAGGACCTTGCTCATCCGCCGCGGGGAGACGCTCGCCGAAACGGTGCTGACCGCGCTGTTGAACCCGTCGGGCAACGCCGGGCAGGCGTCGATCGCACCGGGCGACACGAGGCTTCTGTCGTGCGAGCTCGCCGGCGGCATCGCGACCGTCAACCTGTCCATCGAGGCGCGCAACGTCCAGAGCGATCAGGAGCTGCTCATGATGTACGCCGCGATCGCCGGGACGCTCTCCGAAATCGGGGGCGTCGGCGGCGTCAGCATATTGATCAACGGCCGGCAGGAGGGCCTGCTGGAGCTCCCGGTCGGCGTGCTGACCGGCGCGAGCGAGAACATCGCCGCGGCGTGGGCGCAGCTCACGGCCGAGGCCGACCGCTACTTCGGCTCCTCGGGCGGCTCGATCACGCGCACCGCGGTCGCCTATTATCCGTCCGCGGACGGCGCTCGGCTCGTGCCGGAGGCGCGGGAGATCAGCTTCACCGAGCGAAAGTGCGCCGAGGAATTGCTCTCCGAGCTCGCCTCCCGGCCGCGGTCGCTCCGCGCGGCGCTTCCGACCTTCCCGGAGGGCGCAGAGCCGCTCGGGGGCGACCCGGTGCTGACCGTGACCTCCGCGGGCGAGCGGATACTGGAGCTGAACCTGCTGGGCGAGGCCGTCCGCGCCGCCGAGGGTTCGGGCGTGCTGCCTTGGCAGATCTACGGCTCGGTCGCGCTCTCGCTGTGCTCGTTTTTGCCGGAGCTCGACGCGGTGCGCATCAGCGTCGACGGCGAGCCGGTAACCCAGCTCGAGCACCCGACCATGCAATTCACGTTTGACGGCGGCTTGATGCGCAGGCGCAGCTTCAGCGGCTATGTCGGCGGCGTCGCGGACCTCTGCTTCGCGGATGCGGACGGCAACCTCGTCGTCCGCCAGTGCGCGATGTCGCCCGGCGCGGCGCTCTCTCCCCGGGCGCTTCTCGAGGCGCTGTTCTCCGCGGAGGTTGCGAGGCGGTTGAACGCCGCGAAGCCCGTGCCCGAGGCGCTCGGCGCGACGGACATACTCGGCGTGCGCGTCGAGCAGGGCGTCGCGACGGTCAACCTGTCCGCGCGCTTCTACAGCCTGTGCCAGGACCTCGACGAGCGCCGCGAGCGCACGGCCGTCTACGCGATCGTCAACACGCTCTGCACGCTCCAGGGCATCCGCGGCGTCCGCTTCCTGATCGAGGGAAGCGCCATCGGCACGCTCACCGAGCACATCTACCTGCGCTCGGTGCTGCTGCCGAGCCCGGGATTGGCGGAGGGATGATCCCCACAGCCGTTCGCCAAAGGGTGGCAGAACCACCTGTAAAATCGAAACCGACGACATGTGCGTCGGTTCAGCGTGTCGACAAAGTCGCCACGCTGTCCGAGAAATGCAAGATTGCATTTCTCGGAATTCAGGATTTCCTGTGCCGCTTCGCGACACGGCCGGAAATCCTGCA
>MWAC01000115.1 GCA_002068815.1 Firmicutes bacterium ADurb.Bin467
TCGAGCTGCGCGCGAAGCGGCCGCCGGTGCTCATGCGCTCCGCGGCGCCGGGCAAGCCGCGCAACCCGAACACGATCGTGCCGCCGCGCACGGCGGACTTCGACGACATGTTCATGGAGGACGGCGACTCCGCGTACGACTTCGACTCCGACGACATGGACGACCGCTACCCGGACGTACCGCGGCAGGGCTTCATGGCGCGCCACGCGCGCGGGCTCGTGTCGCTGACGCTTTTGACGCTGACGCTTTTGATCGTCGGCTACTGGCTGATCTTCGGCGCGGGGCAGCGCGTGCTCGGCCAGCTCTACCTGAGCGACAACCCCGAGACCTACATCGCGCTCGGCGACGAGGCCGAGCAGAGCGGCGCGCACGAGGTCGCTGGCGCGTACTACCTGAAGGCGCTCGAGTTGAAGCCCCGCGACCGCAACTATGCGATCAAGGCGGCGAACGCCTACATCGTCGCCGGGAACTCCGGCAAGGCGACCGCGGCGATCGAGAAGCTGATCGCGATCGACCCGGACGGCGTCGAGGCGTACATCACGCTGAAGTCGCTCTACCCGGACCCGGCCGCGCGCCCGCTGAAGGTTGCCGAGCTGATCGCCGAGGGATACCGGCGCACGGGGGACGACCGGCTCCGCGATTCGTAAAAAATTTTCCTTCGGGACTTGACAAGTACACGCGGACGTGTTATTCTTGCGCAAACGCGAGGACCGGAAACAAGTACGCGCGCGCGAAGCCCCAAGAGAGCTGCCGGAGGGTGCGAGGCAGCGGCGGAGGCGCGCGGAATACATTCCGAGAGCGGCGCACGGAAAGGGATTTTCCCGAGTAGGCTGCGACGGGTTCGCCCGTGAGCGCGATGGGGTATGCATGTACCCGACGAGGATGTCGCCGCGAGGCGGCGTCAAATTGAGGTGGTACCGCGGGCTTTCGACAGGCTCGTCCTCAGCAGCAATTGCGGGGGGCGGGCCTTTTTGCGCGCCGTTCCCAGACAAAAGGAGGGGGGATACCGGATGGCAATCAAACTCGCGCTGCTCCTCGTGTTCTTCGCAATCACCGTGGCCATCGGACTCTACTGCCGCAGGCACGCGACCGACGTCAACAGCTTCGTGCTCGGAGGGCGCGCGGTCGGCCCGTGGCTGACGGCGTTCGCGTACGGCACGTCGTACTTCTCCGCGGTCATCTTCGTCGGCTACGCCGGGCAGTTCGGCTGGAAGTACGGCGTCGCGGCGACCTGGATCGGGCTCGGGAACGCGTTCCTCGGCTCGATGCTCGCGTGGATCGTGCTGGGGCGCCGCACGCGGCTGATGACGCAGCAGCTCAAGAGCGCCACGATGCCGGAGTTCTTCGGCAGGCGCTACGGCTCGAAGGCGCTGAAGCTCGGCGCGTCGGCGATCGTGTTCATCTTCCTGATCCCCTACACGGCGTCGCTCTACAACGGCCTGTCGAGGCTGTTTGCGATGGCGTTCAACATCGACTACACCGTCTGCATTGCGCTGATGGCGGGGCTCACGGCCGTCTACGTCGTCGCGGGCGGGTACATGGCGACGGCCATCAACGACTTCGTGCAGGGCATCGTCATGATCGGCGGCATCGTGGCGGTCGTGCTCGCGGTGCTCAACAGCAACGGCGGGCTGTCGGCGGCGATGGCGTCGCTCTCGCAGGTGCAGGACCCCGCGGTGTCGAGCGCCCCCGGCGCGTTCACGTCGCTGTTCGGGCCGAAGCCGCTGGAGCTGTTGGGCGTCGTGATCCTGACGTCGCTGGGCACCTGGGGGCTTCCGCAGATGGTGCAGAAGTTCTACGCGATCAAGTCCGAGAAGCAGATCTTCAAGGGAACGGTCATCTCGACGGTGTTCGCGATCGTCATCGCCTGCGGCTGCTACTTCCTCGGCGGGTTCGGAAGGCTTTACAACATCGACGTCGCCAAGAGCGGCTACGACTCGATCATCCCGACGATGCTTCAGAGCTTCCCGCCGCTTTTGATCGGCATCGTCGTCGTGCTCGTCCTCTCGGCCTCGATGTCCACGCTCTCGGCGCTCGTGCTCGCGTCGAGCTCGACGTTGACGCTCGACTTCATCAAGGGCACGATCGTCAAGAAGATGGACGAGAAAAGGCAGGTGCTCGTGATGCGCGTGCTGATTCTCGTGTTCATCGCGATCTCCGTCATCATCGCGGTCTTCCAGTACCGCGCGAACGTCACGTTCATCGCGCAGCTGATGGGCGTCTCGTGGGGCGCGCTGGCCGGAGCGTTCCTGGCGCCGTTCCTGTACGGATTGTACTGGAAGCGCGCGAACCGCGCGGGCGTCTGGGCGAGCTTCCTCTTCGGCGCGGGCATCATGATCCTGAACCTGCTCGCCAGACCCTCGTTCCCGCCGCTTCTGCAGTCGCCGATCAACTGCGGCGCGTTCGCGATGCTGACCGGGCTCGTGATCGTCCCGGTCGTGAGTCTGCTGACGAAGCCGATCGAGCGGAATCTCATCGACGAGGCGTTCGAGTGCTATCGCGGAAAGATCGACGCGCCCGTCAAAAAGGCGGCCTGAATGGAAACCGGCTCCCGGGACGAACGCTTCGGTAGCCGGTTTTTTTCAGTTGTCCGGGATTTGGACGACGGTTCCGGATTCGAGCGACTTCGGGACGTCGATCAGCCTTTGGTTTCTGGAGCCCCGGAACCGAAGCGAGAGGCTTCGCTCCGCGAGCACGAAGCGGCCGTCGACGAGCACGTCGACCTGGGAGAGCAGCGCGCGCATGGCGGGGTCGCGCAGTATCTCCTCGTAT
>MWAC01000116.1 GCA_002068815.1 Firmicutes bacterium ADurb.Bin467
GCGGTAGATCGCCTCCTTTTCCTCGCCGAGCGCGTCGATCTCGTCCGCCGTGAGCTGTTCGCCGAAGAAGTGGCGCAGCACCCTGTCGTTCGTCGGGCCCCAGGCGTATTTCAGAAACTCCTGTTCGCCGATCGCCCGCCCGAGGCGCCGTTCGAGAAATTCGCCCCACGCGCGGCGGTGCTTTTCCCCGTCGAGAAACATCGTTCCGTTGAAATCAAAGACGATCGCCTTCATAAAACACCTGCATCAATGTAAGCCCGTGCGCCGGCGCGGTCACGCCGAGGTCGAGCCTGTCCTTTGTCTCCATCGCGCGCCGAAACGCGCCGGGGGCGAGCCTGCCGGCGCCGACCGAGATCAGCGTGCCGGCGATGATGCGCACCATGTTGTACAAAAATCCGTTCCCCTCGACAAACAGCGCGAACTCCCCGCCTTCTTGAAATATCTCCGCGCTCCGGACCGTGCGCACGGTGTCCTTCACGCAGCTCCCGCTCGCGGCGAACGCCTTGAAATCGCGCGTGCCGACGAGGTCCGGAAGCTCGGCGCGCATTGCCGCGAGGTCGAGCGGGTAGATCACGTGCGCGTGCGTCAAGCGGTTCAGCGCGCCCGCGTGCGCAGAAGCATGGATCAGGTACCGGTACCGCTTGCCGACCGCCGAGAACCTGGCGTGGAAGTCGTCCGCGGCGCGCGCGCTCGATCGCACGCGTATGTCCGGCGGCAGCAGAGTGTTCAGCGCGTACGCGTACTTGTCCGGCGGGATGCGGCTCGACGTGTCGAAGTGCGCGACCTGTCCGAGCGCGTGCACGCCGGCGTCGGTGCGGCTCGCGCCGGTGACAGAGATGCTCTCCCCGGTCAGCTTTGAAAGCGCCTCCTCGACGACCTGCTGCACCGCGAGCGCGTTCTCCTGCCGCTGCCAGCCCGCGTAGCGCGTGCCGTCGTACTCCAGCGTCAGCCGGACGCGCATCAGAACACCCCCAGCGCGTTTAACGTCGCGATCGCCGCGATCAGAAGCGCCACCGCGAGCGCCGCCGCCAGGTCGCGCCTTCCGTAGCGGAGCTGCTTCATGCGCGTGCGGCCCTCGCCGCCGTGGTAGCAGCGCGCCTCCATCGCCATCGCGAGCTCGTCCGCGCGGCGGAACGCGCTCACGAACAGCGGCACGAGCAGCGGCACCATCGCCTTCGCGCGCTTGAACAGGCTCCCGCTCTCAAAGTCCGCGCCGCGCGCCATCTGCGCCTTCATGATCTTGTCGGCTTCCTCCATGAGCGTCGGGATGAACCGCAGCGCGATCGACATCATCATCGCGATCTCGTGCGCGGGGAATTTGATCTTTTTCAGCGGCCGCATCAGGGCCTCCAGCCCGTCCGTCAGCGAAATCGCGGACGTCGTGAGCGTCAGAAGCTGCGACGAGGTGACGAGCAGCACGAGCCGTACCGCCATGTACGCGGCGCGCCGAAGCCCCCCGTCCGTGACCGCGATGAAGTTCCAGCGGAAGATGACCCTTCCCTCCGACTGGAAGAACAGGTTCAGGACGAACGTGATGATCACGATGTAGAGGATCGGCTTCAGCCCGCGCACGAGGAATTTCAGGCTGATCCTCGACATGCGCGCGGCCATCGCGACGAACAGGAGCACCAGCGCGAACCCGGCGAACCCCTGCGACAGGAACACCGCGACGATCAGGGCGACCGTCAGCATCAGCTTCGCGCGCGGGTCGAGCCGGTGGATCAGCGAGTTGCCGGGGAAGAACTGCCCGATGGTGATGTTCTTCAGCATCCGCGCACCTCCTTGAGGATCGCGCGCTCCACGTCCTCCATCCGGAACAGGTTGTCGGGCAGGTGAAAGCCGCACTCGTTGAGCCGCTTTACGAGCTTCACGCACTCCGGCACGTCGAGCCCCATCTCGACCAATTCGTCGCCGTGGCGGAACACCTCGGCGGGCGGCGCGTCGAACGCCACCTCGCCGCGGTTTAAGACGATCAGCCGTCCGCAGAGCCTCGCCGCGTCGTCCATCGAGTGCGTGACCATGATGACGGTCACGCCGCCTTTGTGTATGTCCTGTATGAGCTTCAAAAGCTCCTCGCGCCCGGCGGGGTCCAATCCCGCGACCGGCTCGTCGAGCACGAGCGTCGACGGGCGCATCGCGAGCACGCCCGCGATCGCGACGCGGCGCTTCTGCCCGCCGGAGAGCTCGAACGGCGACTTTCCGGAAAGCTCCTCCGGGATGCCGACCTGCGAAAGCGCCTCCGCGACGCGCACCTTGACCTCGGCGTCCGGGAGCCCCAGGTTCCGGGGGCCGTAGCCGACGTCCTTCTCGACGGTTTCTTCAAAGAGCTGGTACTCCGGGTACTGGAACACCAATCCGACCTCGCGGCGTATCTCGATCAGGCTCTGGCCCTTCTGCCCGACGTCCACGCCGGACACGATCACGCGCCCGGGCTCCGGGCGGATCAGCGCGTTCAGGTGCGCGATCAAAGTCGATTTCCCGCTGCCGGTGTGGCCGATGACGCCGACGAACTCGCCGTCCCGGATCGACAGGCTCACGTCGAAAAGCGCCCTCGTCTCAAAGGGCGTGCCGGGCATGTAGGTATGCGTCAGGTGCTTTATCGCAATCGGCACAGTTCCACCGCCATTTCCTCGACCGTCATGATGTCCGGGGGCAGTTGAAGCCCCTCCCGGCGGAGCTCCGCCGCAAGCCGCGCCATCTGGGGGACGTCGAGGCCCATTCTGTGAATCGCGTCGGTCTGCATGAACACCTCGCGAGGCGTTCCCTCGAGCGCGATTCTGCCCTCGTCCATCACGAGCACGCGGTCGGACTTGAGCGCCTCGTCCATGAAGTGCGTGATCCAGACGACGGTCAGCCCCTCGCCGCGGTTCAACTGGCGCGCGACGTCGAACACCTCGCGCCGGCCGGACGGGTCGAGCATCGCGGTCGACTCGTCGAACACGATGATCTTCGGCCGCATCGCGAGCACGCCCGCGATCGCGACGCGCTGCTTCTGCCCGCCGGAGAGCATGTGCGGGGCAGACTCGCGGAATGCCTCCATGCCGACGGCCCGGAGCGCGGAATCGACGCGCTCCCGGATTTCCGCGGGCGGGACGCCGATGTTCTCCGGCCCGAACGCGCAGTCCTCCTCGACGATCGTCGCGACGATCTGGTTATCCGGGTTCTGAAACACCATGCCGCACATCTTCCGGACGGCTAAGCTGTTCTTCTCCTCGTGCGCGGCGACGCCGTCGATATACACTTCGCCCGCCTTCGGCAAAATCAGCGCGTTCAGGAGCTTCGCGAGCGTCGACTTGCCGCTGCCGTTGCGCCCGAGCACGGCCACGAATTCGCCCGCCGCGATTTCCACGCTGACGCCCGAGACCGCGTCCTCGTCCGCGCCCTCGTACCGGAATTCCGCGCCCTCCACCCGGATGATCGCCTCTGCCATGTTCTCCCTCCGCGCCCGTGCTCCAGCGCATTATAACACGGAAAGGTTAATTTATGCGAGTGAGTTGGTTTAGCTCTGGGTTTTGCGGGCGTTTTCGCGCCAAAATATTCCGGCGCGTTCCCGAAACTTCACTTTTAATCTTCCACAAATTGTGATAAAATAAGGGGAACCGATCAGAAAAACCGGAGGTTTTTCGTGTCGGCGGGCGGAGGTGCGGTACCGCACGCCGACGATCAGAAATAATTCGGGAGGTGCAAATCCATGTTCAACAAAAAGACGATCGAGGACATCGACGTTTCCGGCAAGAAGGTGCTCGTTCGCTGCGACTTCAACGTGCCGCTGAACGAAAGCAATGTCATCACCGACGAGACGCGCATCGACGCCGCGCTTCCGACGATCAAATATCTGCTCAGTCACGCAGCGGCGGTCATCCTGTGCTCGCACCTGGGCCGGCCGAAGGGCGCGTTCAACATGAAGTACTCGCTGGCGCCGGTCGCGAAGAGCCTCTCGGAGAAGCTCGGGCTTGAGGTCAAGCTCGCGAAGGACGTCATCGGCGAGGACGCGAAAAAGCTCGCCTCCGAAGTGAAGCCCGGCGAGGCGATATTGCTCGAAAACGTGCGCTTCCACGCCGAGGAGGAGCTGAACGACCCGGCGTTTGCGAAGGCGCTCGCGTCCTTGGCCGAAATCTACGTCTCCGACGCGTTCGGCACCGTGCACCGCGCGCACGCGTCGACCGCGGGCGTGGCGGACTACCTGCCCGCCGTCGCCGGATTCCTGATCGGCAAGGAGCTTAATTTCCTGGGCAACGCCGTCTCGAACCCCGAGCGCCCGTTCGTCGCGATCCTGGGCGGCGCGAAGGTCAAGGACAAGATCGGCGTCATCACGAATTTGCTCGAGAAGGTCGACACGCTGCTCATCGGCGGCGGCATGGCCTACACGTTCATGAAGGCGACCGGCGGCGAGATCGGAAATTCGCTCTTGGACGCGGAGCGGCTCGGCCTTGCGCTCGAGCTTCTCGACAAGGCGAAGGCGAAGGGCGTGAAGCTGCTTCTGCCCGTCGACAACGTCTGCGGCAAGGAATTCGACAACGACACCGAGCGGATGATCTGCTTATCCGGCGAGATTCCCGAGGGCTGGCAGGGCCTCGACATCGGCCCCAAGACGATCGAGCTGTTCGCCAACGAGGTCAAGTCCGCGAAGACCGTCGTCTGGAACGGCCCGATGGGCGTGTTCGAGATGCCGAACTTCGCCAAGGGCACGCTCGCGATCGCGAACGCCATGGCCGAGTCCGACGCGACGACGATCATCGGCGGC
>MWAC01000117.1 GCA_002068815.1 Firmicutes bacterium ADurb.Bin467
ATGTTCGTCATACCGCTCATCGTCTGGTGGAAGATGGCGGACAAGCGGCGGATGCTCGAGATCTGCGTATTCGGGCTGCTCATCAACGTCGCCGCCTCGTTCCTCGACGTGTTCGGCACGCTCTACGGGCTGTGGGAGTACCCGGTCCACATACTGCCGATGAACTCGCTTTTGTTCCCGGTCGACTACGTCATCGTGCCGACCGTCGGCATGCACCTCTACCAGCGGTTCGCGAAGTGGAAGCCGTTCCTCCTCGCGTGCACGGCCGCGAGCGCCGTCATGTCGTTTGCCTGCGAACCGCTCGCGGTCTGGCTCGGCATGTACAAGCTGTTCCAGTGGAAGTACGTGTATTCCTTCCCGATCTACATCGCGCTCTACGCCATCGCGCGGCTGATCACGCAGCGCCTCGTGCGCAAGTCGCAGAGGTGACTACGACCTCCCCTTCCTCGAAAAGCGCAGTATCGAGAGCGCATAGAACAGGAGCGCCGAGCCGACGAGCATCAGCAGGCTGGCGTAGCCCGGCAGCACTTGCCCGCCGAACCGGAAGTCGATGCCCATCGCCTCGCGGAAGCCCTGCTCGGCGAACGCCGGCGCGCCCCGGAACACCCTTTCGAGCGCATCCTCCGTCATCACCCGGCGGATCAAGAGCGCCGCGTGCGAGACCGGGAACAGCTTGATGAACCACTGCACCGGCCCCGGCAGCGCGCCGATCGGCACGTAGATCCCCGTCAGAAAGCCGATCAGCGTGCCCAGAATGCTGCTCGCGGTTCCGAACGCGTTCTGGCTCTTGAAAAACGAGATCAGCAGCGAGATCATCGCGGTGTTCGAGAGCGCCGAGAGCAATATCAGCGCGACGGCCTCGATCATCTTCGAAACCGGCAGCATTTGGCCGCCGCGGAAGACGATGTACGCCTGCGAGAGCGCGAACGCGATCAGCGTCATGATCGCGCCCACGACGAACGACGAGAGCACGTACCCGCCCGCAATCCTGCCCTTGCCGATGGGCGATGCGTGGAAGTCCTTGATGATCTTGTGCGCGCGGTCGTCGACCATCGTGCCGAACGCGCCCATCACCGTCGTGACCGACATCACCGCGAGCAGCCCCGCCATGATCCAGCTGTCCGTCAGCGCCTTCGCGCCGACCACCTTCGGAAGCTCCTGCGTCCACACGTCGCCCAGGAACAGCACGTACAGCGCGAGTATGATCAGCACCGACAAGAGCGAGAAGAACACCGACGCCCTGTCCCGGAAAAACACCTTCAGATTGCGAAACACGAACGATTTCATGGCCGAATCTCCCTTCCGGTGATGCCGATGAAGGCGTCGTCCATCGTGCCCCCGAGCACCTCGAAGCCGAAGATGAACGGCTTCGCCGCTTCAAGCAGCGGCAGTGCCTCCATCGTCGAGCCGAGCTTTACGACGACCTGATCGGACACCCGTTCAAACCGCGCGTTCATCTCGCCGAGCGCGCGCGCGAGCCCTTCCGCGTCCGACGGAAACAGCTTCAGACGGTCGCTCGCGTACTCCGCCCGGAGCTGGTTCGGCGTGCCCTTCGCGACGATATGCCCGCCGTCGATGACGACGACGTAGTCCGCCTCCGCGGCCTCCTCCATGTAGTGCGTCGTCAGGAACACCGTCAGCCCCGTCTCCCGCTTAAGCGTCTGCACGCTGTCCCAGACGCCCTTCCTCGTCTGCGGGTCGAGCCCGGTCGTCGGCTCGTCGAGGAACAGCAGCTTCGGCGTATTGATCAGCGCGCGCGCGATGTCCGCCCTGCGCCGCTGCCCGCCGGAGAGCTTCCCGTACGGCCGCTTCAGAAAATCCCCGGCGTCCGCCTCGCGCGCCGCCCAGCGAACCGCCTCGGCAAGCTCCGCGCGCGTCTTTTTGTAGAACCCGCCCCGCGCGCGCATGTTCTCCTCGACCGTCAAAAGCGGGTC
The DNA here is from genome assembly GCA_002068815.1 of Firmicutes bacterium ADurb.Bin467. Taxonomy (GTDB): domain Bacteria; phylum Bacillota; class Clostridia; order Christensenellales; family Aristaeellaceae; genus Pullichristensenella. The sequence goes on from MWAC01000117.1 coordinate 1,935, forward strand.
GAGCAGGTGATCCTGAAACACGACGCCGATCGACGCGCGAATCGCCGCGTCGTCCTTTCCCAGCCGATGGCCGTCGAGCGCGACCTCGCCCGCGTCCGGCTTCAAGATCGTGCAGAGTATGTCGATCGTCGTCGACTTGCCCGCGCCGTTCGGCCCGAGAAACGCGAACAGCTTGCCGCGATCCAGGTAGAAGTCGATGCCGTCGACCGCCCGCACAGGCCCGTACGCCTTCTTCAACCCCTCGACCTCGAGGATTTTCTCCATGCCCTCACCCCCAAATTGTCCACATTATACCATGCCGCCCCGCGCCGCACAAGGAACGCGGGGGCGCTCCTTATTAGAAGTGCATTAAAACGCACGGCGGACGCAGAGGCGCCGCTCCGCATCGGAGCCGCATGAAAACGCCCGTCCCCTCCCCCGAAAAATATTTCTGCAAAGGGGCTTGACAGGTGCGCGGAACTATTATATAATATTCAGTAGTACGATGTGACTAGTACTATTCCATCTCTGAAGGAGGCGGGAACTTGAATGTGCAGTACAAGAAGGGCGTGATCGAGCTGTGCGTGTTGTCGATGCTCGCGCGGCGCGACTGCTACGGCTACGACGTGTCGGAGAACATCTCGCGGCTGATCGACATCTCGGACGGGACGGTCTATCCGATCCTGCGGAAGCTCAAGAACGATGGGCTCGTCACGACCTACCTGCAAGAGGAGAGCGGCGGCCCCCCGCGCAAGTACTACAAGCTCACGAAGCTCGGCCGCGAGCAGTATCTCTCCGACAAAAACGAGTGGCTCGGATTTGTCGAATCCGTCAGACAGATGCTGGAGGAGGATGACCATGAACAGGATTGAATTCTTGAAGAGGCTTCGGGAGAGGCTTGACGCGCTCGCGATCGGCGACGTCGACGAGATCGTGTCGCAGTACGAGGAGCACTTCGCCTACAAGCAGGCGGACGGCTATTCCGAGGAGGAAGTCGCGGCGAAGCTCGGAAGCCCCGAGCAATTGGCCGCGCAGTTTGCGACCGCGGGCGAGGGCAAGCGGCCGGGCGGCTCGAAGGCGCTGACCGTGCTGGGGCTGGTGTTTACCGACCTCTTCGCCGGGATGTTCTTCGTCGTTTTGTACGCGTGGACGGCGGCGGTCGCGGTCCTCTCGATCGCCTCGGCGGTGCTCGGCGCGTGCCTGCTCGCGGGCTTCAACCCGTACTCGCTGATCCCCGGTTTGCCCTACGGCTGCGCGCTCCTGATGGCCGGCTCGCTGATCGCGTTGGGCGTGCTCTCGGCGGTCGGGTGCCTGTATTTCGGCGCCTTTACGCGAAGGCTCGCGCGCGCCTACGGAAGGTACCGCCGGAATCTGCTCGCGGCCGCGTCCGGAAGGGCGATCGCGCCGCCGGTCTCCCCGCAGCCGTTCTTTCCCGCGAGGGTGAACCGACGGCTCCGGAGGATCGCGTGGGTGTCTCTCTGCGCGTTCGCCGTCGGCTTCGTCGCGGGCTACATCGCCTGCGCCGCCTCCGCGGGCGCGCTCGAGTTCTGGCACGCGTGGGGCTGGTTCGTCCAATAGCGGGAGGGATCGGGCATGAAGACCGTTGTTGTGACCGGCGCGACGTCGGGCATCGGCCTCGCCGCGTGCCGCGAGCTCGCGAAGCTGGGGTACGGGATCATCGGCGTCGGGCGGAACGCCGACCGCTGCGCCGGGACCGCCGAGGCGCTTCAAGGGGAATTTCCCGAGGCATCCATAGCATACTTCTGCGCGGACCTTTCGAGGCAGGCGGAGGTGCTTCGCGTCGGGCGCGAGATCCGCTCGCATGTCGAAGAGAAGTGCGAGGGGAAGCTCCGCGCGCTCGTCAGCAACGCCGGCGGCGTGCGCAGTTACTACACGACGACCGAGGACGGCTACGAGACCGTGTTCGCGCTGAACCACCTCGCCGGGTTTCTGCTTTCGCATGCGCTGCTCCCGTGCCTCAAGGCGGGCGGCGGGCGGCTGCTCGTCACGTCGAGCGCGTCGCATAAGGGTACGCGGGTCAACTGGCGCGACATCATGTTCAGGCGCCGGTACAACCCGCTCGCGGTCTACAAGCAGTCGAAGCTCCTGAACGCGCTGTTCGCCTTCGGCTTCCGCGACCGCTTCTCCGGGCTCGGCGTCTCGGCCGCGTGCGTGGACCCCGGCCTCGTCCGGACGGAGATCGGGCTCAAGGACACCGGCGGCCTCGTGAAATTCGTCTGGGGGCTCCGGATGAAGCGCGGCGTCGAGCCCGAGGTACCCGCGAGGGCGTTCGCCCGGCTGATCGACGCGGAGGAGCCGCCGAGGGCGCTCTATTACCGCGGCGCAAAACCGGCGCGGCACAGCCGGCAGGTCAATCGAAAGAACGCCGACAGGCTGTGGAATTTGTCCGAACAGCTCTCCGGCGCGCATCGGGAGGAGGCAAAGACATGACCGTCATGATCACGGGCGCCGCGGGCGGACTCGGCAGGGCGTTCGCGATGGAGTGCGCCGCGCGCGGACACGACCTTCTGCTGACCGACCTGAGCGCCGAGGGGCTCGGCCGCGTGTCGCAGGGCATACGGCGGCTGTACGGCGTGCGCGTATTCGAAAAGAGCTGCGACATCACCGACGAACGTGCCGTCGACGAGCTGATCGCGTATGCGAACGGCGCGGGGCTCCGGCTCGACATGCTGCTCAACGTCGCCGGGCTCGACCGCGAGGGCGGTTTCCTCGAGCGCGGCTTCGGGGACATCAGCGCCATACTGCGCGTCAACGTCGAGGCGACGCTGCGCGTCACGCACCGGGCGCTGTCGCTTCGGCGCGCGGACGGCCGGTTCCACATCGTGTTCGTGTCGAGCCTCGCGTCGATGTACCCGATGCCTCTGAAGGCCACGTACGCCGCGTCGAAGCGGTTCCTGCTCGACTTCTCGATCGCGCTCGGGCGGGAGCTCGAGCGCGAGAACGTGTCCGTGCTCGCGCTCTGCCCGGGCGGCATGCCCACGCGCGACGACTGCATCCGCGCGATCGAGGCCCAGGGCTTCTGGGGAAGGGCCACGACGACGGCGCTCGAGACGGTCACGCGCCGCACGATCGCGAAGGCGCTGCGCGGCAAAAAGGTCTACGTGCCCGGCGCGGTGAACCTGCTGTTCAGCATCCTCGGCAAGGTCGTGCCGCCGCTCGCGGTCGCGAAGCTGGTGTACCGCAGGTGGAGCAGCGTGCAGAAAAAGCTCGCCTGAAGCGTCCACCCGTTCAAAAATGCCGCCCGGACGACATCGTCCGGGCGGCTGCCGCGTTCACGGCCTGATAATGAGCTTCATCACCTTTTTCTCCTCGGCGACGCGGCAGGCCTCGTTGATATCCTCGAGCCCGTAGACGCCGGAGACCAATTTGTCCGCCCGGAACAGCCCCTTTTCGAGCATGTTGACCGCGAGCAGGTAGTCCGCCCACTCCAGCCCCTGCAGCCCCTTGAGCTGCTTCTCGTCGCGGACGAAGTTCCACGGCTTGATGCGTATCTCCTGCCCGCCGAAGCCGCTGCCGCCCATCAGGATCAGCGCGCCGGCCGCCGCCGCGTCGGTCGCGGCCGCGACGGCCTCGATGTTGCCGGTCGCCTCGACGACGTAGTCCGCGCCCCTGCCGTTCGTCATCTCGTTGATGCGAGAAACGACGTCCTCCCTGTCGAACAGCAGCGTGTCGGTCGCCCCGAGCTCGCGCGCGATCGCGAGCCTCTCGGTGTCGCGGCTCATGCCGACCATGATCAGCTTGATCGGAGAGGTCGCGCGCATCGCCTGCATGATCGACACGCCGAACGGCCCGGGCCCGAACACCGCGATGACGCTTCCGGGCACGATGCTGTTCGTGCGGACGGAGCGGATGCCGGTCGTGATCGGCTCGAGGATCGCCGCGTGCTCGTCCGGGATGAAGTCCGGAACCTGAAAC
>MWAC01000118.1 GCA_002068815.1 Firmicutes bacterium ADurb.Bin467
GTGCCGCCCGGCGCGCGGTAGCACAGGAAATACCCGCCCCTCGGCGCCCGGAAGCTCCCGACGCCCCCGAGTTCGGTTTCGAGCGCGCGCTTTACGAGCTCAAACTTCGGCCGTAGGATCGCCGCGTGCCCGTCCATGTGCCTCGCGACCGCCTCGAGGTCCGGGAAAAACCGCGCGTGGCGAAGCTGGTTGACCTTGTCGTAGCAGACCATCTGGTAGCGCAGAAGCGCCGCCTGCCGCTCGATGTTCTTCGGGCTCGCGGCCATCGCGCCGACGCCGCCGCCGGCGAACGTGATCTTCGAGGTCGAGGTGAACAGCAGCGCGCGGTCCTCGGTGCCCGCGGCCCTGCACGCTTCGTACAGGTTTTTCAGGCGGTCGCGGCCGTCCGGGTACAGGTGGTGCACGCAGTAGGCGTTGTCCCAGAGTATGCGGAAGTCGCCCGCCGCGGTCTCCATCCCCGCGAGCCGTTCGACGACGTCGTCGGAGAAGGTCGCGCCGGTCGGGTTCGAGTACATCGGCACGCAGACGATGCCCTTGACCAAAGGGTCCAACGCGAGTTTTTCGACCGCGTCCATGTCCGGGCCGGACTCGAGCATCCGGACAGGCACGCACTCGACGCCGAGCATATGAAGCATGTGGAAGTGCCAGTCGTACCCCGGCGCGGGGCAGAGGAATTTGACGGCCGGGAGGTCCTTCCACGGCCGGTCGCCCGGCAGCGGGCCGTGGAGGATCGCGCGGGTCAGCGCGTCGTAGATCAAATGGATGCTCGAGTTGCCGCCGACGATCACTTGCTCCGGAGGCATGCCGAGCAGTTGGCCGAACAGCCGCTTCGCCTCCGGGATGCCGGTCGGGTCGCCGTAGTTGCGCGCGTCCATGCCGTCCTCGCAGCGGAAATCGCCGAGGAGGTTCGGGTCGAGCATCGGAAGCGACAGGTCGAGCTGCTTTTTCTCCGGCTTGCCGCGCGAAAGGTCGAGCGACAGCCCCCGCGCGCGAAAGGCCGCGTACCGCCGCTCGAGTTCGGAAAATTCCCGCGTGTTCACTGCAATCCATCCCATCCGATGTATAATAATGCAAGAAGTATACTCCCCGGAGGCGCGCATGTCAATCGTTCAACCCTACGACGACCGGTTTCAGAGCCTGCTGTTCGACGAGTCCCGCACGATGGGGCGCGCCGACTTCGTCGCGATGCCCCGATGCGAGGAGGAGATCGTCGAGGCCGTCAAATTCTGCGATGCAAACAATGTCCCGCTGACCGCGCAGGGCGCCCGGACCGGCCTCGCCGGCGGCGCGAGCCCGGAGGGCGGGCTGATCCTGAACCTGTCCCGGATGAACCGCATACTCGGCATCCGCAGGGGTGCGGACGGGCGGTACCTGCTTCGCGCGCAGCCGGGGGTTCCGCTGCTCGCGGTCCGGAAGGCGCTCTCCGACAAGATGGTCGACGTGTCCGGCTGGAGCAGGGAGTCGCTCGACACGTTCGCGAGCGTCCGCGCGGGCGAGCTGTTCTTCTCCCCCGACCCCACCGAGCCGACCGCGAGCATCGGCGGCATGGCGAGCTGTAACGCCTGCGGCGCGCGGTCGTTTCTGTACGGGGCGACCAGAAGGCATGTGCACGCGCTGCGCGTCGTGCTCGCCGACGGCAGGGTCGCGGCGCTCGAGCGGGGGCGCGACCGCGCGGCGGGGCGCGAATTCTCGATCCCCTGCGCCGACGGCACGTCTCTTTCCGGGAAACTGCCGGACTTCGACACGCCCGATATCAAGGACGCGGGCTACTTCCTCCGGCCGGATATGGACCTCGTCGACCTGTTCATCGGCAGCCAGGGCACGCTCGGCATCGTCAGCGAACTGGAGCTGATCCTGATGCCCGCGCCGAAGCTGCTCGCCGGCGTGACGGCGTTCTTCCCGTCGGACGAGTGCGCGCTTTCGTACGTCGCCGCGATGAAGCGTTTTTCGCCGAAGCCCGCGTCGATCGAGTTCTTCAACCGCGACGCGCTCGCGCTTGTCGAGGCGCAGAAGCTCGAGACCCCGGCGTTTCGGCAGCTGCAGGAGCTCCCCGAGGACTACTGCTCGGCGGCGTACGTCGAGTTCAACTTGGGAGGCGAGGAGGAACTCTATCCTGCGCTCGAACAGCTCTCCGGCGCGCTCGCGGAAGCGGGCGGCGACCCGGAGAACACCTGGGTCGCGCGCGACGGGCTCGAGCTCGAGAAGCTGCTGCTGTTTCGCCACTCGGTGCCGGAGACGATCGACATACACGTCGAGCGCAACAAGAAAAACGAGCCCGCGATCACGATCCTGTCGACCGACATGGCCGTGCCGGACGCGCGCTTCGAGGAGCTGTTTTGGCTCTACGAGCGCGATCTGGCGGAAAGCGGGCTGATGTCCTTGATCTTCGGGCACATCGGCGAAAACCACGTGCACCCGAACGTGCTCGCGCGCAACCTCGACGAGTACGAGCGCGGGCATGCGCTGTTTGAGAAGTGGGCGCGCGCGGTTCGGGAGATGGGCGGCACGATCACCGCCGAGCACGGCGCGGGCAAGATCAAGAAACCGCTGCTCCTGATCCTCTACGGCGAGGAGAGGATGCGAACGCTGCTCGACTTCAAGCGCGCGCTCGACCCGGAGGGGATACTCGGGCCCGGAAACGTGCTGACGGAGGTGGACCGATGAACATCTGCGTCTGCGTAAAGCAGGTGCCGTCCGCGAACGAGCAGCGGCTCGATCCGGTGACCGGCACCGTCATCCGCGAGGGCGTCTCGTCGATCCTGAACCCGTTCGACGCGTACGCGGTCGAGGAGGCCGTGCGGCTGAAGGCGAAATTCGGCGGGCAGATCGCGGCGGTCAGCATGGGCGTGCCGTCCGCGGTCGAGACGCTCCGGCGCATTGTCGCGGTCGGCGTCGACCGGGCGATCCTCTTGACCGACCGCGCGTTCGCCGGCGCGGACACGCTCGCGACCGCGCGGGCGCTGGCCTTGGGCATTCAAAAAATCGGCAATGTGGATTTGATCCTCTGCGGCAGGATGGCGACCGACGGCGACACCGCGCAGGTCGGGCCGATGCTTGCCGAGCTGCTCGGAATTCCGCACGCGACCGACGTCTCGAAGATCGGCGCGGCCGGCCCGGAATTCATCGAGGTCGCGCGCATGGCCGACGACGGCTACCTGCGCGCGCGGCTGCCGCTGCCGGCGCTTCTGACGGTCGTCAAGGAGATCAACGTGCCGAAGCTGCCGTCCGTCGCGGGCGTGCTTAGGGGGAGGCGCGCCGGGGTGGACGTGTGGAGCGCCTCAGACATCGGCGCCGACCCGGGGGAGATCGGGCTTCGCGGCTCGAGGACGCGCGTCGTGAAAACCGCACGCCCCGAGCCGCGCGCGGCCTGCCGGTTCCTGTCCGGCGCGGACGAATTGCTCGAAGTGCTGAAGGGCGGAGGGCGCGCGTGATGGGCGGCATCTGGGTGTTCTGCGAATGGTCGCTCGCGGGCGTGCGCGGCGTCAGCCACGAATTGATCGGCGAGGCGAAGCGGCTCGGCGGCGATGCGACCGCGGTGCTGATCGGAAATGACGTGG
>MWAC01000119.1 GCA_002068815.1 Firmicutes bacterium ADurb.Bin467
CGAGCGCGAGGAACGAGTGCGTGTGGATCATCGGCATCGCGCCCGCGAGCACGCCGAGCGCGACGAACAGCCGCCTCGCCCTCTCCCGCATCGCGCGGACAAGCAGATAGAGCGCCGGGATGACCATCGCCCAGCCCGCGAGCAGCGTCCTCTGGGGGACCATCATGTCGCAGATCACGTTGACCCAGCGCACGTTGTGCTCGACCATGTTCGCCGGAGCGTCGTAGAAGCCGGTGAACACGCTCTTGAACAGCGTGCTGTCCCGGAACACGCCGTCCAGCACGTAAAAGAAGCCGAGGCCGCCGTTTAAGAACATCAGCAGAAACGAGACGACGACCGCCGCCTTCGAGCGCGTCAGCTCCCACGAAAGCAGCACGAATCCGAGGTACACGAGCCCCATCATCAGGCTCCCGGGCGCGACGAACGCCGCCTGCAGCGTGCTCCCGAGCGACAGCATCGAGGCCGACAGCGCGTCCATCAGGAACGGATAGCCGAGCAGCGCGTTTTGGATCAGCGTGTATTTCGGCGGATAGGCGCTTCCCTGCAGCCCCGTCGCGATGCCAAGGTGCAGCGGGAGGTCTCCGTAGGTCGACTGGCCGACGTTCAGCGCGCCGCCGACGTTTCGGAGCACGTGCGTGTACTGAAGGTAGATGGACAGCATGAAAAGCGGCGCGGCGAGCGCGAGCGGCAGCCACGCGGGCATGTCGCCGCAGAACGGCTCCGCGGGCCGGGACAGCGCGCGCCTTTCCGCGGGGAACAGCCTGGCCAGCGCCGCCAGCAGAAACGCGAGCGCGAGCGCGAGAAGCTGCGCGACCGGCGTGAAGCGGAGCGCGTAGGCAAACAGCGACGGGAACCACATCATCATCAAAAGCCCCGCCGTCAGCCCGAGCCACAGCCGGACCAGGCGGCTTCTGCGCGGAAACAGCGCGTCCGCCGCCGCGAAGCCCGCGGCCTCGAAGCCCAGCAAAAGAAGCAGTCCGCCCATAAAACCTCCGCCGTTTTGCAGTTTCCCGTCCGGATTATAGCATTTCCAGGCACCGCCTGTAAAGCACTGTCGGATTTTGGGGAATAATTATTACAGAACAGGAATATATATTGTAATAATATTATCAAAGTTTCGAAATAATTACTTATTGTTGTCGAATCCATTCAAAATGGCGATTGGTAGTTGAATTTTTCGCGCATCTGGTATACAATATGTGCAGGATGCGGGTGCCGCAGGCATCCGTGGAAGGAGTAGACGTGCGTGAAGAGAAGGACGGTATGCGTCGCCGCAATGCTTTTGCTTCTGCTGCTGATCGGTTCGGCGATTGCGGAGGGGGTCATCTCTACGACGGTGGTCATGCGCGTCTCGAGGATGACGCAGGACGCCGTGGTCAGCGTCGGCGAGGACCTGTCGATGGAGGTCAACGTCGAAGGCGTTTCACCCGCGAGCTACCAGTGGTACTTTAACGACCAGATGATCCAGGGCGCGAACCAGCGCGTGTACAACATCGTCGACGCCCAGGTGGAGGATGCGGGCGTGTACCGGCTCGACGCGTTCGGCGAGGACGGAAGGATGCTTCTGAGTATGGACATCGCGGCGCGCGTCATCGACCGGACGGTCCCGAAGTCCGGGGATTCGTCGCTTCCGGTGGGCTTCGCGCTCGCGGCGCTCGCGCTCTCCGGGCTGGCGCTTCTGTGGAAGCTCCGCCGCGCCCGGTGACCTGAACCGCTGTTTCCATCGGCGACCGGCATGCGCGGGTCGCCGATTTTTTTCGCAGGGATATTTTCCCGGCGCGGTAATTTCCCCAAGACGGAGGACGAGCCCTTGCCGAAACCCTTTGAATTCGAGCTTCTGCACACCTGCCGCCAGACCGGCGCGCGAAGGGGGCGGCTGCACACGCCGCACGGCGCCATCGAGACGCCGGTGTTCATGCCGGTCGGCACGCAGGCGAGCGTCAAGACGATGTCGCCGGACGAGCTCACGGACTTGGGCACGCAGATCGTCCTCTCGAACACCTACCACCTGCACCTTAGGCCCGGCGAGGCGCTGATCGAAAAAGCCGGCGGGCTGCACGAATTCATGCGCTGGGACCGGCCGATCCTGACCGACAGCGGCGGATTTCAGGTGTTCTCGCTGGCCGACCTGCGAAAGGTGCGCGAGGAGGGCGTCGAGTTCCGCTCGCATCTGGACGGAAGCGCGCAGTTCCTGTCGCCGGAGACGTCGATCGCGATTCAGGAAAAGCTCGGATCGGACATCGCGATGCAGTTTGACGAGTGCTCGCCGTTTCCGTGCGACTACCCGCGTGCGCGCGACGCGATGCACCGTACGCTCCGCTGGCTCGAGAGGTGCATGCGCGCCAAGGCGAGGGAGGATCAGGCGCTGTTCGGCATCGTGCAGGGTGCGTTTTACGCGGATTTGCGCGTCGAGTGCGCCCAGGAGATGAAAAAGCTCGACCTGCCCGGCTTCGCGATCGGCGGACTCTCGGTGGGCGAGCCGAAGGGCACGATGTACGAGATGCTCGACGCGCTCGCGCCGCACATGCCGGAAAACAAGCCGCGCTACCTGATGGGCGTCGGTTCGCCCGACTGCCTGATCGAGGGCGTGCTCCGCGGCGTCGACATGTTCGACTGCGTGCTCGCGACCCGCGTCGCCAGAAACGGCACCGTGTTCACGCGCGACGGCAGGCTCGTCGTCAAAAACGCCGCGTACGCCGAGGACTTCTCGCCCATCGACGAGGGGTGCGACTGCTACGCGTGCAAGAACTTCACCCGCGCGTACATCCGGCACCTGTTCAAGGCGGGGGAGATCCTGGCGCTGAGGCTCAACTCGATCCACAACCTGCGGTTTCTGACCAGAATGATGGAG
>MWAC01000120.1 GCA_002068815.1 Firmicutes bacterium ADurb.Bin467
TCCGCGCCGCGGGCGACGAGGACGCGCACACGACGGAAATCGACATGGCCGCCGCCGCCGTTCGCGTCGCGCGCGCAATCCGCGAGGCGATGCAGTCTCCGGAGCCCGCGGTGCTCTGCGGGGAGGACGGGGAGCCGATCGACGTCGTCGCGTTCCGCTACGAGAGCCGCGCGCACCTGCGGGCGGAGAAATTCGACACGCTCTCGGAGGCGATGGACGCGTTCTACCGCGCGCGCGACGGCGCCGAGCGCATGAAGCAGAAGTCCGCGGCGATCCACCGCGCGCTCAAGAACAACATCGAGCGGTGCGGGAAGAAGCTGCAGCTGCAGAGGGAGGCGCTGCTCGGCAGCGAGCGGATGGAGGAATTCCGGATCAAGGGCGAGCTCCTGACCGCGAGCCTGCACCTCGCGAAGAAGGGCATGCGCGAGGTCTCGATTCCGAACTACTACGAGGAGGGCATGCCGGAGCTTCCGATACCGCTCGACGAGAAGCTGTCGCCCGGGCAGAACGCGCAGCGGTACTTCAAGCTCTACCAGAAGGCGCGCTCGGCAAAGCTCCTCGCCGCGGAGCAGATCGAGAAGACCGGGGAGGAGCTTTCTTACCTCGAGGGGCTGCTCGTGAGCCTCGAGGCGTGCGAGGAGGAGGCGGAGCTCTCGGAGATTCGCGAGGAGCTCGAGAGGTTCGGCTACCTGCGCGCGAGCCACAACCGGCGGCAGATGAAGAAGCTCGAGCCGTCGAAGCCTCTCCGGTTCGACGGACCCGGCGGGATTGCGATACTCGTCGGCAAGAACAATTTGCAGAACGACAAGCTGACGTTTACCGCGGAGCCGGAGGACTGGTGGCTGCACGCGAAGGACATGCCCGGCTCGCATGTGATCGTCGCGAGCCCGAGCGCGGGCGACGACGCGCTGCTCATGGCCGCGCGGCTCGCGGCGAAATACTCGTCCGGGGCGTCCGCGGGCAAGGTGCCGGTCGACATCACGCGGCGGAAATACGTGAAAAAGCCGTCGGGCGCGAAGCCGGGCTTCGTCGTCTATACGAACCAGAGGACGGTGCTCGTCGCGCCGTGGGAGGGGTAGGCAATGAATATTCGGAACATGGAGATCGCGGACTACGAGGGCGTGCTCGCGCTGTGGAAGGCGACGCCCGGCATGGGGCTCAACGACTTCGACGACTCGCCCGACGGCATCGCGAAGTACCTCAGGCGCAACCCGACGTCGTGCTTCGTCGCGGAGGACGGGGACATCGTCGGCGCGATCCTCTCCGGCCACGACGGGCGCCGGGGGTTCATCTACCACACCGCGGTCAGGGAGGATTTGCGGGGGCGGGGCGTCGGGAGCGCGCTGCTCGACGCGGCGATCGCGGCGCTCAAGAAGGAGGGCATCCGCAAGGTCGCGCTCGTCGTGTTCGGGAAAAATGCGGGCGGGAACGCGTTCTGGGAGAGGCGGGGGTTTGCGCAGCGGCCGGATCTCACGTACCGGAATAAGTTCATCGCGGACATGTAAAAAAAGCCGGGGCTCGCGCCCCGGCTCAATTCTTCCGGCGCTGACGGCTAGACTTCCTCCGGAAAGACGATTTCGCGCAGAAGTTCGAGATCGTCCCCGTCGATCTGGCGCCGGCAGAAACCGATGTCGTCCTCGATGCGATACCCTCGGGCCTCGAACCATTCGATGACGGCGGCGGTGTATTTGCTGCCTTGCACCGACTCGAATGTGCGCAGAAGGCCCAATCGGTACAGCCTGTCCCTGATGTAGCGAGAGATTGCGCGCTCGGCCTCGGAAAAGCCGCGCGGCTCCTCCGACGGGGGGAAGAACGGCTCCCAACCGACCTCCGCGCCCATGCCGAACGCCTCCAATTCCTCGCGCGCGATGCCGTGGCTGAGCGCGTGCTCCGCCTCCGGCGCGCAGCCGTTGAGGATGGGCATGGGCTCGAAGCGCCCGGGATTTTCCCGGAAGCGGAGGTAGTCCTCGTCGCCATATCCGTTGTCGTTTTCCGGGCACTGTCGGGCGAACCAGCGCGGGCGGATGTATTCGCCGGTCTCCCTGTCCACATAGCCGCCGTTCGACAGCGCGTCGAGCGCGTCCGAGAGGCGAATGGCCATAGGCGTTCCTCCCTTGCGAGAACGGAGCCGGCCCGCGGCTGCGGACCGGCCCTCGGTTCATCCCTTCCGCCGCTTGTTCAGCATGTACTCGAGAAAGTCGAGGTCGGAGGGGTAGGTCATCTTCAGATTGTCGATGAAGTCGAAGTACAGGTAGCTGTTCGCGTCGGGCGGCAGGTGGTTCAAAAGGCACGTCGCCTTCGCGTCGACTTCGAAATGCCGGTCGAACAGGTCGAACCGGAAGCACTCCGGCGTCTGCACGATGTAGTACTCGGCGCGGTTCACGTCCTGCTGGCCGTAGCGAGCGAGGCTGTCCGAGATGCGCCGCGCCTGGATCGACGCCTCGTACTCGCCGAGCTTCTCCATCAGATGGTCGATCAGCTCGGACGTCGTCAGCGGCCTGGCGGAGTCGATGACCGCGATGTTCTCGCAGGCGTAATTCCGCTTGATGTAGTCGAGCCCGAGGCGTATCGTGTCGTTGCGCTCCTTGCCGGAGGGCGTCAACTCGAAGCCGTATTTGTCCTTGAGCGAAAGCAGGAACTCGTACGGCGGCGAGGCCGCGACGACGACTTTGTCGACGGACCTCGCTTTGGCGGCGGCCTCGATCACGTACTCGACGATCATGCGCCCGGCGACCTCGAGGTACTGCTTGGGCACGCCGCCGCCGAAGCGGTTTCCGACGCCGCCGGAGAGGATCAGCGCGGCGTTCATGCCTCCGCCCTCCAGTACGCGCGGAAGCTGTGCGCGGCGCGGTCGGCCTCCTTGGGGATCGTCATGTAGTCCCTGTAGAGCTGCGTGAGGTACGCGTCGTGCCCGACCGGGGCCGGGAACTCGCGCCCGCAGAACTCGACCGGCACATACGAGGAAAACACGTCCGCGGGGAACATGTCCTTCCACTGGTTCGGCCACGCGACGTTTCCGACGATGTAGTGCTTGAGCCTGCGCCGTCCGGCGGCGATGCGGTCGACGTGCGCGAGCACCTTCTCGTAGCGCCAGCAAGCGGCGACCGGCTTCAGAAGCAGCATCACCATGTTTCGCAGCCGCTTCTTGATCGAGTCGCGCTCCGGGCGGATCATCCTCGCGCCGGTCTTCGCGATCTGGATCAGCAGTTTTACGCGCGCGAGCAAAAGCCGGTTCCGGAGCGCGCCCGCGTACATCTTGTCGAGCGGGAAGATGTCGAGCGCGAGGCCCTCCCGCTGCCGGTCGTCGGTGATGTTTCGCTCGTAGACGATCGTCTGCGCGTCCATGACCTTCATGAACGCGTAGGGAAAATGGGCGTCTCCGGGGTAGACGACGCCGAGCGTCTTCGACACCGCCGCCTCCCGCGCGAGCGAGCGCAGCCGCTCGTAGTCCTCGCGGGGCATCATCAGGTCGATGTCGTCGTCCCACGGGATGAAGCCCTTGTGCCGGATCGCCCCGAGCAGCGTGCCGCCGCACAGGCAGTAGGTCAGGGCGTGCGCGCGGCAGTAGTCGTCAAACGCGCACAGCATATCAAACTCCCGGCGCTGTATGTCCTGAAGCGTCAGCTCTTTTGTATCCATCCCGGACTATTCCTCGTCCGCCTCGGCGATCTCGAGGTATTTTTCGAACACGTCGTCCAGCTCTTCGTCGTCGTCGATGGTCACGTACGCGTCGTTGCCGCTCTCGTCGGTGTCGATGCGCAGGATCACGAGCTCGTCGTCGCCGATCTCGTCGTCCGGCTCGACCGGCGCGAGGCAGACGTAGGTCTTGCCGTTGTGCTCGAGCGTCATCAGATGCTCGAAGCTGACTTCCTTGCCGTTTTCGTCGATCAGTTCCACGATGTCGTCCTGCTCCATGTTGAATTCCTTGCCGTCGCTCATCTTGAAGACCTTCTTTCTGGGTTGTTCGTATTGTTCCTCGGGCCAGCCGCCCGCGTCGAGAAACGTCTGGAGAATCAATGTCGCGGCGAGCATGTCCACGACCTCCTTGCGCTTTTCGCGGCGCATGTTCCCCTCGATAAGCGCCCGCGTCGCGCTCCGGGTCGTAAGCCGCTCGTCCTGAAAGCGCACGTTCAGGTTAAACAGCGAAAGCCTCCCGGCGAAGTCGCGCACGCGCCCGGCCTGGAAGCCCTCGGTGCCGTCCATCGAGCGCGGGAGCCCGACGAGCACGCGGTCGGTCAGGTACTCGCCGCAGAGCTGCTTGACGCGCAGCGCGTCCCTCTCCGGGCCCTTCGTGAAGATCGTCTCCACGCCCTGCGCGGTGATCGACAGCGGATCGGACACCGCGACGCCGATGCGCTTTTCGCCGACGTCCAGACACAATACGCGCACGGTCACACCACCTTTATCGAAAACTGCGGACACGCGCCCGCGCAGTAGCCGCAGAGGACGCACTTCTCCATGTCGACCGCCGCGCGGCCGTTCTCGACCCGGATCGCGCCCTGTCCGCATCGCTCGGCGCACCGGCCGCAGCCCTCGCACCAGTCGTGCACCATCACGCGCCGCTGCCGCTTCGAAAGCGGCGCGAGGACGCCGAAATCCCCGTCGAACGCCCGCACGTTCGCGTCGATTTCCGCAAACGACTGCATGCCGACCGCGACCGCGTCGATCCACGGCAGCGAGAGGATGTACTTTAGCGCCGCCGCGGAGTCCCCGATCAGGTGGCCGCCGCCGAGCGCCTTCATCGCGAAGATGCCTGTCCCCCGCCCGTGCGCGCGCTCGATCGCGCCCTCCATGTCCGAAAGCGTCCCGCCCCGTATGCCGAGCCCGCGCGCGTTGATCAGCGGGTGGACGATCTCGATCTCCGGGAAGCGCCCGGCGGCGTCGACGGCCCCGACATAGTGCGTGCTGATTCCGACCGCGCCGACCCTGCCGAGCGACTTCTGCTTCGACAGATATTCCAGCGCCTCGTAGTGCCCGCGGAGCGTGTGCAGCGACTCCTGCTCGTGCAGGAGAAAGATGTCGACAAACTCGCGCTCGAGCCCCCGGAACGCGCGCTCGAGCGCCTCGGAGGCGGTTTTCCCGTCATAACAGTATGCCTTCGTGCTGACGATATAATCCGGCGCTTCCTTGAGGGCGCGCCGGATGTGGGGGTAGGTTCCGTATAGGTCCGCCGTGTCCAGAAAGCGGACGCCGCGCCCGTAGGCGTAGACCAGAAGGTCCGCGCCGACTTCCGCGGGGAAATCCGCCTGCAGCGGCGACATCGTCAGCGTGCCGAAGCACAGCCTGGTCACCGTCGGGCCGGAGGCGCCCAGCCTTACCG
>MWAC01000121.1 GCA_002068815.1 Firmicutes bacterium ADurb.Bin467
AGCGCCTTCGCGCCGATGTCGCTTCGCATGTGCATGCCTTCAAAATACACGCGGCTCGCCGCCGCGTACGCGCGATCGACCGCCTCTTTGAGCGTGTCCGCGGTCGCCGCCGCGCCGAGCACGCGCCCGCCGGCGGTCACGAGGCCGCCGTCCGGCCCGATCGCGGTGCCCGAGTGGAACACATACGCGCCCTCCGGCATCGCGCCGAGCTCGATGGTCTTGCCGGTTGCGCATTTCTCCGGATACCCGCCGGACGCGATCACGACGCAGCAGCACGCGCCGGGCCGGAACCGGACGTCGATCTCCGAGAGCCGCTCGCCCTCGACCGCGCGCATGATTTCGAGCAGGTCGGTCTCGAGCAGCGGCAGCACCGCCTGCGCCTCGGGGTCCCCGAAGCGGCAGTTGTACTCGATGACCTTCGGGCCGTCAACTGTCAGCATCAGCCCGAAGTACAGGCAGCCCTTGAAGCGCCGTCCCTCCGCGTTCATCGCGCGCACGGTCGGAAGGAAGATTTCGCGCATGCAGCGGTCGGCGATTGCGGGCGTGTAGTACGGATTCGGCGCGATTGCGCCCATGCCGCCGGTGTTGAGGCCCAAGTCGAGGTCGTTCGCGCGCTTGTGGTCCATCGACGACACCATCGGCACGATCGCCTTGCCGTCGGTGAACGCGAGCACGGACACCTCCGGGCCCTCTAGGTATTCCTCGATGACGACGCGGCTCCCGCTGCTCCCGAACGCGCGCTCGAGCATGATGCGCCGAACCGCTTCCTCGGCCTCGCCGCGGGTCTCGCAGATCAGGACGCCCTTTCCGAGCGCGAGCCCGTTGGCCTTGACGACGAGCGGCGCTTCGGCGCTTTTCAGGTATTCGAGCGCGCCGTCCGCGTCGTCGAACACCTCGAACCGCGCGGTCGGTATGCCGTATTTTTGCATCAGCCGCTTCGAAAACGCCTTGCTCGCCTCGATCTCGGCGGCACGCGCCTCCGGGCCGAAGCACGGGATGCCGAGCGCGTGCAGCCGGTCGACCGCGCCGAGCGCGAGCGGGTCGTCCGGCGCGACGACGGCGAAGTCGATCGCGCTTTCGCCCGCGAAGCGCGCGATGCCGTCGATGTCCGTCGCCTTGATCGGAACGCACACGGCGTCCTTCGCGATGCCGCCGTTTCCGGGCAGCGCGTAGATTGTCTCGACCGTGGGATTTTTCTTCAGCATCTGGATCAGCGCGTGCTCGCGCCCGCCGCCGCCGACGACCATCAGTTTCATATATATCTCCTAATGGTGAAATAGCCGGACGCCGGTGAACGCCATCGCGATGCCATACTTGTCGCAGGCGGCGATTCCATGGTCGTCGCGGATCGAGCCGCCGGGCTGCGCGATGTAGGAGACGCCGCTCCTATGCGCGCGCTCGATGTTGTCGCCGAACGGGAAGAACGCGTCGCTCGCGAGCGAGACGCCGGAAATGCCGCTCAAAAACGCCCGCTTTTCCTCGGCGGTCATAGGCTCCGGGGGGACTTCGAAGAGGTCGCCCTCGAGCGGTTCGCCGGAGAGGTACAGGTCGATCGCGTTGTCGCGCTCGGGGCGGGAGAGCGCGGGGTTGAACCGGAGAGAGAGCACCTTCGGATGCCGGCGCAATTGCCACAGGTCGGCCTTGTTGCCCGCGAGCCGCGTGCAGTGTATGCGCGACTGCTGGCCCGCGCCGACGCCGATCGTCTGCCCGCCGAACGCGTAGCAGACGGAGTTCGACTGCGTGTACTTCGCGGCGATCAGGGCGATCAGGAGGTCGCGCTTCGCCGCATTCGGGATATCCTTGTTCGCCGTCACGACGTTTTCGAGCAGTCGTTCGTTCAGTTCCAGGTCGTTTCGCCCCTGCTCGAACGTGATGCCGAAGCACATCTTGCGCTCGATTTGGGCGGGGACGTAGTCCGGATCGATGCGGATTACATTGTAACCGCCCTTGCGCTTCGCCTTCAATATTCCAAGCGCCTCCGGCTCGTACCCCGGGGCGATCACGCCGTCGGAGACCTCCTTCGCGATCAGGTTCGCGGTCGGGACGTCGCAAATGTCGCTCAGCGCGATGAAATCGCCGAACGACGACAGCCTGTCCGCGCCGCGCGCGCGCGCGTAGGCGGAGGCGAGCGGGGAGAGGGGGGCGTCCGGCGCGACGAAGTACATTTTCCTCAATTCGTCGGTCAGCGGGATGCCGACCGCGGCCCCGGCGGGGCTCACGTGCTTGAACGACGCGGCCGCGGGCAAGCCCGTCGCGCGCCGAAGCTCGCAGACGAGCTGCCAGCCGTTCAGCGCGTCGAGGAAGTTGATGTAGCCCGGCTTTCCGGACAGCACCTCGAGCGGCAGCTCGCCCTCCTCGACGAAGATGCGTGCGGGCTTCTGGTTCGGGTTGACGCCGTATTTCAGCTCGATTTCGCGCGGCATGAAATTCCTCCTATGCGTTGGCGTTGACGATGCGCATGCCGGCCGCGAGGGTCGAAAGATCGACCGTGCGCACCCAGAGGGAGACGCGGTTTTCCGGGTTCAGCGCGCGCCAGATTTCCTCGGTCAGCCGGTCGATGTCCATGTCGGGAATTGCGACGCGCTCCGGCTCGCCCTCGAACGGCGGCAGCGGGTCGCCGTCGCCCCGGTACGTGTGCAGGAAGTACGCGAGCCCCGGCGCGACGCGCTCGTAGTTGTAGAAGAACCGGCAGCAAGACGACCCCTCCGGGTCGGCGGATTTCAAAATGCCCATCCTGAGCGAAAAATCGCCGCCCTCGACGGCCGCCATCGCGCTGATTCTGGGCGTGAAGTTCGGCGCGTCCGGCTCGAACGCGCGGGTGTTCAGCGCGGATTCGAAGCTGCCGCCGGACTTTAGCGCGTCCGCGATCGTGTCGGTCTGGTCGCCGTTCGTGACGATCGTATTGTTCCCGAGGATGCGCACCGGCGCGTAGATGACTAAGGAAGGGTCTTTCAAAAGCGCCGGATCGAACGCCTGCGTGCGCAGCCCGTCGCCGTCCGGCACGAACACGCGGTTGCGGCTGTTGACGCTCCGGCCCATGATGAAGTAGGCGAGGAAGAGCCTGCCGTCCGGCGCCTTTCCCGCGAGTATGCCGCGCCCGGGATAGGCGCTTTTGCCGACGGATTCGGCGATTGTGCACGCGTTCATCGCAATTCCTCCTGAATCTGTCGCGCGACCATCTCGACCGCGCGGGGCAAAAGCACCCACTCGGCGTCCTCCATCACGCGGCGCTGCAATACTTCCGGCGTGTCGCCGGGCAGCACCTCGACGGCCTTCTGCAGAAGGATTCTGCCGCCGTCGGGAATCTCGTTGACGAGGTGCACGGTCGCGCCGGTCACCTTGACGCCGCACGCGAGCGCCGCCTCGTGCACCTTCAGCCCGTAGAACCCCTTGCCGCAGAACGAGGGGATCAGCGACGGGTGCACGTTGACGATCCGGTCGGGGAACGCGTGCACGAACGCGGGGGAGAGGATCGACAGAAACCCGGCGAGCACGAGCATGTCGATGCCCCGCGCGCGCAGGATTTCGAGCATGTGCCGCTCGTGATCGTCCCGTGGTTCGTCCCTTTGGCGCTCGCAGACGACGGCCTCGATGCCGGCGCTCTTCGCGCGCTCGACGGCGTAGGCGCCGGGTTTGTTCGAGAGCACGAGCGCGATCTCGGCGCTTTTCAGCGTCCCCGCTTTGGAAGCGTCGATCAGCGCCTGCAGATTCGTCCCGCCGCCGGACACCAGCACCGCCGCGCGGACGCTCATACGAGTTCGACGCCCTCGCCCGGGGCGACCTCGCCGAGCACATAGGCGCGCTCGCCGGATTCGCCCAGGGCGCGCACGGCCTCGTCCGCGCGATCATTCGGCACGATCGCGACCATGCCGACGCCCATGTTGAACGTGTTGAACATGTCGCGCTCCGGGATGTCGCCGGTGCGCGCGATTATGTCGAAGATCGGGAGCACTTCCACGTTCGCGCGCTCGATACGCGCCGACAGCCCCTCCGCCAGCGCGCGCGGTATGTTCTCGAAGAAGCCGCCGCCGGTGATGTGCGAGACGGATCGTACGGGCACGCTTTCCGCGAGCTTTAAAATCGATTTGACGTAGATGCGCGTCGGTTGAAGCAGCGCCTCGCCGAGCGTCATCCCGAGTTCCTCGGAATACGCGCCGAGCGCGCCCATGTCGAACACGCGCCGGACGAGCGAAAAGCCGTTCGAGTGGACGCCCGAGCTCGCGAGCGCGATAAGGGCGTCTCCGGCTTGCACATGCTGGCGGTCAAATACCTTATCCCGGTCGACGAGGCCCACGCAGAATCCCGCGAGGTCGTACTCGTCCTCGGGGTAGAAGCCCGGCATCTCGGCGGTCTCGCCGCCGATCAGCGCGCAGCCCGCGTCGACGCAGCCGTCCGCGACGCCCTTGACGATCGCGGCGATTCTCTCCGGCACGTTCCTGCCGCAGGCGATGTAGTCGAGGAAGAACAGCGGCCGCGCGCCGACGCACGCGACGTCGTTCGCGCACATCGCGACGCAGTCGATGCCGACGGTGTCGTGCCTGTCCATCAAAAACGCGATCTTGAGCTTCGTGCCGACGCCGTCCGTGCCGCTGACGAGCACCGGCCGCTTCATGCCCGAAAGGTCCGGCTCGAACAGCCCGCCGAACCCGCCGATGCCCTCGAGGACGCCGGGGATCGCGGTGCGCCTGACGTGCGCCTTCATGAGCTCCACCGCGCGGTAGCCGGCGGTGATGTCGACGCCGGCCCTTTTGTAGCTCTCGCTTTCGCTCTTCACGCTTCCGCCTCCGAAATCCTTCGCTCGTACTTGCTCTTGCCGCAGGAAGTGGGCGGCGTTTCGGGGTAGTTTCCGTCGAAGCAGGCGGTGCAGAAGCCGTGCGAGTTGTCCGCGAGCAGCTTCGCGCTGTCGCAGCTCAGGTACCCGAGCGAATCCGCGCCGAGCATCGTCCGGATTTCCTCCTCGGTATACTGGCAGGCGATCAGCTTGTCCCGGCTGTCGATGTCCGTGCCGAAATAGCACGGGTTTTTGAACGCGGGCGCGGACGAGCGCATGTGCACCTCGGTCGCGCCCGCCTCGCGCAAAAGGCCGACGATGCGCGCCGACGTCGTTCCGCGGACGATCGAATCGTCGACGAGCACGACGCGCTTGCCGCGGACCGTCGCGGACACGGGGTTCAGCTTGATGCGCACGAGCTTCTCGCGGTCGGCCTGCACGGGCTCGATGAACGTGCGCGCGATGTACTTGCTCTTGATGAAGCCGATGCCGTAGGGGATGCCGGACTGCCGCGCGAAGCCGAGCGCCGCGTCGAGCCCGGAATCCGGCACGCCGACGACGACGTCCGCCTGCACCGGGTGCTCGAGCGCGAGAAACGCGCCGGCCCTCGCCCTGGCGACGTGCACGCTCGAGCCGTCGATGACCGAGTCCGGGCGCGCGAAGTAGATGTACTCGAACACGCAGGTCGACTTTTGCGCGGCGCCGACGTGCGTGCGGTCGGAGCGCATGCCGTCCTTGTCGACGATCACAATCTCGCCGGGCTCGACGTCGCGGACGAACCGCGCGCCGATCGCGTCGAGCGCGCAGCTCTCCGAGGCGAAGATCACGCTGTTTTCGAGCTCGCCGATGCACAGCGGCCGGAAGCCGTGCGGGTCGCGCACGGCGATCAGCTTGCTCGGCGACATCACGATCAGCGAGTACGCGCCCTTTAAGGCGTTCATCGCGCGCGAGATCGCCTCCTCGATCGAGCTCGAGGTGAGCCGCTCGCGCGTGATCGCGTACGGGATGACCTCGGTGTCGCTCGTCGTGTGGAAGATCGAGCCGTGCATCTCGAACTGCTCGCGCAATTCGCCCGCGTTCGTCAGCGCGCCGTTGTGCGCGAGCGCCATGCGGCCCTTGACGTGGTTGACGACGAGCGGCTGCGCGTTGAGCCTGCGGTCGTTGCCGACGGTCCCGTAGCGCACATGCGCGACGGCCATCTGCCCGCGGCCCATGCCGGCGAGCACGTCCTTGTTGAAGATTTCGTTGACGAGGCCCGCGCCCTTGATGCAGTGGATGACGCCGTCGTCGTTGACGGCGATGCCGGAGCTCTCCTGACCGCGGTGCTGCAGAGCGTACAGGCCGTAGTAGCACAGCGACGCGACATCCAGCCCGTCCCGGCTGTAGACGCCGAACACGCCGCACTCCTCGTGGATATTTGACATTTCGGATGTCCTCATTCGCCCAGCAGGCGCTTCAAAATCTCCTGATACGCGCCCTCGACGTTTCCGAGGTCGCGGCGGAACCGGTCCTTGTCGAGCTTTTCGCCCGAGACGCTGTCCCAGAAGCGGCAGGTGTCCGGCGAAATCTCGTCCGCGAGCACGATCGTGCCGTCGGGGAGCTTTCCGAACTCGAG
>MWAC01000122.1 GCA_002068815.1 Firmicutes bacterium ADurb.Bin467
CGACGAGCACTTCGTCTGGGCCGCGACGTTCAAGGATGATTACGTATATTCGAACACCGCCATCGCGCTGCGCCTCGGCTTCGAGATTTTGCGCAGTTTCGAGGGCTACGCGCACTTCGGCGCGGCCGAGGAGGCCTTTCAAAAGCTCGATCGCATCAACCGCGCGGCGATTGAGAAGGTGAGGCCCAGGGCCGAGGCGTGGGCGAACCGCTACCAGAACGAGTCGGTCATCTACACGATGGGCAGCGGCCCCGTGCACTGCGTCGCGTATTCGGCCTGCATCTGCCACCTGATGGAGATGGAGTGGATCGACTCCGCCTGCATACACAGCGGCGACTACTTTCACGGCCCGTTCGAGATCACCGACAAGTACGTGCCGTTCCTGCTGTTCAAGACCTCCGGCAGGCCGCGCCCGCTCGACGACAGGGCCGAGGCGTTCGCCAAGGAGTACACCGACTGCCTCGAGGTCGTCGACGCCAACGATTACGGCGCCTCGGAGATCGACGAGCACGTGCGCGAGTACTTCGACAGCCTGATCCTGTTCGCGGTCGGCCGCGTGTACACCGAGACGCTCGCGGTCTACAAGCAGCACCCGTTCTGCTACCGCAAGTATATGTTCAAGGAACAGTACTAATTCCAAACAGAAATGCGTCGTCGCGCCGGGTCTTTTCCCGCCCCGCGTTGTCGCTCTCCGCTCAACGCAGGCTCCCTGCTACGCCTCGCTCCGGCTCCTAGCGGGGCAGAAAAATCCCTCGACGCTTTGGACGCATTGCTGTTTTCCATTAGTACTACTGACCAACGATGATATGCGAGGAATGCGATATGTCAAGAGATTCTGCGATCGGAACCAATATCCGGGAAACGGTCGAACGGTTGTTTCGGGACTTTGACGCGCGGGGAGGGCTGAAGGACGTCTTTCTCGTGGCGTGCGGCGGGTCGCTGTACGAATTGTCCGGGCTTCAGCACCTGCTCCGGTGCGAGTCCCGGGTGCTGCGCGCGACGTCGGTCACGGCGAACGAGTTCGCCTTCGCCGCGCCCGCGCGCGCGAACGGAAGCGCGCTCGTGATCGCGCTGTCGCTCTCCGGCGGCACGCCCGAGGTCGTCGCGGCCGCGAAGAAGGCGCGCGAATTGGGGGCGAGCGTGCTCGCCATCGTCGGAAAGCCCTCGTGCGCGCTCGCGGAGAGCGCCGACGAGAGCATCGTGTTCGCGAACGAGGCCTCCGGCGCCGAGATGGACTACGAGCAGTCGAACATCGCCGTGTCGCTTCGGATCGGCTTCGAGCTGCTCCGGCTCGCGGACGGCTACGGGCACTACGAGAAGGCCGCGCTGGCGTTCGGGGTGCTGGACCGGTCGCTTCGCGGCATGAAGAAGCAGATACAGCGCCGCGCGCGCAAATTCGGCGAGGAGCACAAGGACGACCGCTTCATCTACACGGTCGGCAGCGGCCCGAGCTTCGGCGCCGCGCAGACGCTGAGCGTGTGCATCTTCATGGAGATGGAGTGGATTCACTCCTGCGCGATCCACTCCGGCGAGCTGTTCCACGGCCCGTTCGAGTGCGTGAACTTCGACATGCCCTACGTGATGTTCATGGGCGAGGGAAGGACCCGTCCGCTCGACGAGCGCGCGCGCAAGTTCCTGACGAAGTACTCGGACCGCGTGACCTTGATCGACGCGCGCGAGCTCGGCGTCAGCATACTCGCGCCCGAGGTCGAGGAGTACTTCTCGGGGCTCTACACGTGGATCGCCGCGATGGAGTACGCGCGCGAGCTCGCGTTCGCGAAGAGGCACCCGCTGTTTGAGCGGCGCTATATGGGCAAGGTCGCGTACTGACCAAGGAGGGGGAAGCATGAGGCTCGAGCAGATTTCCGTCGGCAACTACACCTACATGTACCATTCGCTCAAGTACTTCCTGGAGTCCGTGAAGCGCATCGGCGTCCGGACGATCGAGCTCTGGGGCGCGACGCCGCACTTCCACGTAGACGACGACGGCCTCGCCGGCGCGGAGGCGCTCAAAAGGACGCTCCGGGAGTACGACCTGGGCATCAGCTGCGTGACGCCGGAGCAGGTCATGTACCCGATCAACATAGGCGCGGCCAGCCGCGAGGAGCGCGCGCGCAGCGTCGCGTTCTTCCGCCGGTACGTGGACGTCGCGAGCATACTCGAGTGCCCGCGGATGCTCGTGACCAGCGGACGGCACAACATCGACGAGAGCGCGGAGGACTGCTTTCGCTACAGCGTCGACGCGCTGATCGACATCGGCCACTACGCCCGGCAGCGCGGCGTGCGCATCGCGCACGAGACGCTGACGCGCGAGGGCTACGACCTGAGCGTCCGCGCCGCGGACATCCGGCGCACGCTCGACGCGGTCGGGAACCCGGAGTGGGTCCGCGGGATGATCGACGTCGACGAGTCCGCGCGCTTCGGCGAGTCCCCGAAGGACTTCGTCGAGGCCATCGGCGCGAAGAACATCGAGCACGTGCACTTTGTGGACGGCATGCCCGGCGGCCACCTCGCGCTCGGCGACGGCGTGCTGCCGCTCGGCCGATACATCGAGGAGCTCGACCAAGCGGGCTATACGGGCTACATATGGGATCGGTGTGACAATGACGATCCGACCTTGACGACGGGTGCCGCCACGCCGGGCCTCATGGCGCTTGGCGCTGCGGCTGGCGTGGTAGGCCCGGCTCAGGCCATGCAGTGGTTTAACAATCTCGTTGTTGGAATCTTGAGTGCTGGTTACACGGGTGGGGCCCAAACGCTTGCTTTCGCCACCACCGTGAACAAGCTTACCGAAGGCGATGTCAACGTTACCGCACCAAATGGCACAGCGGGTGGTTCGTCCATCCTGCACCTGCGCGAAGGCATCGAGCGCTTCATGATCACCGGCATCAACAATGCCGGTGCAAGCGCGCAGGCTCAGTCCCAGATTTTCATCATGTGGGACCGCATC
>MWAC01000123.1 GCA_002068815.1 Firmicutes bacterium ADurb.Bin467
TCGGAAATCGGATTCCCATCGACCGCGAGTATGCCCAGGTTCTTGAGTTCGCTGAGCGGGCTGAGGTCGCGGATGCCCTGATCGAAGGCCTCGAACTTGTGCATGTTCGTGAAGTACCGAAGCGCCTCGATGCTGTGAATCTTCTCCTCGCCCTCCGCCCAGCCGTAGGACGCGTACAGGTCGCCGTCCAGGGATTTGGCGTCCAAATAGGTCACGTCGCCCTCGGGCTTTCCGATGGCCTCGCGGATCTTCTGTTCGAGCACCGGATCGTCGAACGCGATCACGGTTGCGTCGCTCCACTGGTCGGGCGAGAAGTCGCAGTCGGTCAGGCTCGGGTAGATCGCTAAGAGCACCGACCAGTCCGCGACCGGGTTTTCGCAGAGATGCAGCGTGGTAAGCTGCGTGAGCCCCGCGAGCGCGGAGGCGTCCTCGATCCGGTTGTTCCACAGGTACAGCTCGGTGAGCTTCGAAAGCGCCGCGAGCGGGCCGACGTCCCGGATTCCGTTCTCGCCGAGGTCGAGCACGGTCAATTGCGAAAGCCCCGCGAGCGCCGAGACGTCCTCGATCTTGTTGCCCTTCGCGCAGAGCATGTCAAGCTCCGCGCACCCGGCCAGCGGCGAGAGGTCTTCGACGCCGGTGTACCAGATCGTCAGCGCCTTGAGGCTGCGCAGGTTCGTAAGCGCCGAGATGTCATAGATCGGGTTTCCGCCGAGGTCGAGGTATTCGAGGTGTGTCAACCCGGCGAGCGGCGAGATGTCCTCGACCGCGTGGCCGTAAAGGCTCAGGCTGAACAGCTCCTCGCAGTATTCGAGCCCCGACAGGTCGTGCACCTTCTCGCTGTCCGGCGTGTTCTCCCAATCGACCCCGATGTTGATCTCCCGGACCCCGGCGAGCGCCTTCTTGGTCGGCGCGCCCTCCGGGTTGTCGACGATCTTGCGCATGATGTTTTCGAGAACCGGGTCGGCGAACTTGATTTCCTCTTCGGCTTTTTCGGCGTACCCGACGGCCGACAGCGCCATCAGCGCGGCCAGCAGAGCACAGATCACCCTTCGCATGAGCCATTCCTCCTCACTTTGATCCCATTTTACCATGCCACGCGAAAAAAAGGTGAGCTTCCAGCCCCACATCGGGGATTTTGCGGCGCGCTTGCATGGGGTTCAAGGGACCGGAGGTTCGAATCTACGGGCTCGGCTTCACCCCGCCCCGCGCGTTTAAAACCCCTTCGCCGGGGGAACAATGCCCATGAGGTGATGGATTTGAGCAATGCAAATCTGGTCGTGCTGATCGAAAGCGACGCCGAGGCGTGCCGGTATTTCCTCTCCCTTCCCGAGGACGTCCGCGCGCAGCTGGCCGCGAGCCCGAACGGGATCGGAACCCTGAAAGACCTGCGCACGCGCGCCGACCAGCTGATGGGCGGCGGCTGACGCGCCACATGACAGGGCCCTGCCGCCTCGATGACGGCAGGGCCTTTTTATCATACCCGCAGCAGGCCGCGAAACCCTCTCGCGGCGTAGTACGACTGCGCCCCGTTGTGATACGCGAACACCCTCCCGTAGCGACGGTCCCCGAAGAGAGCTCCGCCGAGCACCCGGACCTCGGGCGGCGTCGCGATCCAGCTCGAGGTCTTCGTGTCGAACTCGCCGAACTGCTGCAGCGCCCGGTACCGCTCCTCCGACAGAAGCTCGATCCCCATCTCGCCGGCGGCATCGACGGCGCTGCTCCGGGGCCTGTTCTCCTTTCTGGACTCCAGCGCCTCGCGGTCGTAGCAGAGGCTCCTGCGCCCGGCCGGGCTCTCCGGGGAGCAGTCGCAGAACACGTACTCGCCCGCGTCAACGCCGATCACGTCCGGCTCGCCGCCCGTCCGCTCCATTTCGTTGAGCGACCACAGCTTCTCCGCCGTCAGCCTCGCGCGCACGTCCGGCCACGAGAGCCCCTCGTGGCGGCGCATGTTGCGCGCGAACCTCGCCTCGAGCGTTGCGAGCAGCTCCTCGGTCTGCTCCGAAGTCAAATCCCTGTCCGCCATCTCAATCCCCCCTCGTAAATCAAGCCTCCGACCGGCTCTCCCACATCTTCACCCGGTCCTCGAAGCTGACCTCTCGGTGAATCCGGTGCAGCATCCACACATAGCCGAACGGGTCCAGGAACAGCGAGTTGCTGACGCCGAAGTCGGCCATCTCCGTGACCGGCTGAACCTCCGTGCACCCCGCATCGAGCGCGTTTTGGTGCACCGCCTCGATGTCGGGCACCAATACGTTCAGCCACATCGACTTCGGCGCGCCCTGCTTCGGCGCGACCAGCTGAAACGCCGGGTTCTCGTCCAATATGTGAAAGCGCGCGCCGTAGATGGTGAAGATCGCCTCGTTCTGCCCCCTCGGAAAACCGGTGACCTCCAGCCGCTCCACCTCGAAGATTTTCTCGTACAGCCGAAGCGCCGCAAGGCTGTCGGTCACCACAAAATCCACTTCCACACCGGTCACGGTCATCGCCTCCGCGCATTTTCTACTTTCATTGTACCCGAAAATCGGGCCGGGAAACCGCAGAGCAAAAACGGGCGAACTGCGCAGCGCCCCGCATCGGCCTGCCCAGACTATTCCCCAAGCAGATACCCGTTTTCCCTGTTCGCAACCTCGAGGGTTCGCAGTTGATAGGTCTTGTATCCCTCCGCGACATACGGATCGGATTCAAAAATCGCGCGCGCCTCCTCGCGGGTCGGCGCGTTCACGACGACCATACCGCCCCCGTAATCCGAAAACGGCCCGCAGAGCACGAGCTTGTCGAGAATTGGATGAGCCGCTACAAGACGAGCTTGAAGGCTACCACGCTCAAGGGGTATCTGGTCACGCGATCCCTCCGCACCAGAGAGACGAAACATGGCGAGAAATACTGGGCGTCGGTGCGCTGCTGTGCTTGCAGCCACACCGGCATGGCAACCGAGGATACCCCGGATGCAGCCGTGGACGCGGCGTCGGATGCCTTCGAGGGCAAGCCGACTGGCGAGCCCGGCACGCGGATTGAGGACACACTCAGTCGCCGGGAGCTGGAAGTGCTGCGCGAGGCACTCGCCGTTGCGGGGGAGGCGTATGGACAGACGAATTAAAGCCAGAGGGTGTCCCGAACTCCGTAGAATTTGAAAGGCGACAGCGCCGAGAAGGTCTGATATAATTGAGGTGCGAAAACAAGAAATCAGACAATCAAGAAGGAGCTGTCACCCATGAAAGAATACCAGAAAAAGCAGGGATTGGTCAAGGGGAGCATCGAGGTGTTGGACACGGAATTACTCATGGCGCTGGCGAGCGAAGGATTGCTGGCCCTGTCTTTGCAGGTTGGGCTTGAGGTATTCCGTCAGATGCTGGACACAGACGTCGAGGCGTTGGCCGGGGCCAAGGGGATACATAATCCGGATCGGAGGGCATACCGGCACGGCACGGAACCAACGCGGGTGGTCATGGGCGGCCAGAAGGTAACAACACAGCGTCCGCGGGTCCGGAGCAAGGATGGCGCGGAGCTGCAATTGCCGACGTTGGGCCTGTTTCAGAACGAGGATCCGTTGAATCGAGCGTTGCTCTCTCGGCTGTTGAGCGGCGTGAGCACGCGAAAATATGCGCGCACCGTGGACGAACCAACGGAAGACGCGTCGTGTGTGAGCAAGAGCGAAGTCAGCCGCCGGTTCGCGAAGGCGATGGAATCACAGATGGATGAATTCTTCAAGCGCCGGATCGAAGGCAGATACCCCATTTTAATGATGGACGGGCTGGCGCTTGGGAAGATGACGGTCATGGCGGCAATGGGGATCGATGTAGAAGGCAGGAAGCGCATCCTAGGCCTGATCGAAGGCGGTTCGGAGAACAGCGAAGTCGTGAAAACACTGCTGGCCGATTTGATCGAGAGGGGTCTTGATCCCTCCGAGCCTCGATTGTACGTCCTGGATGGCGGGAAGGCGCTTCACAAAGCGGTGACGGACGTGTTTGGCAAGAGCGCCGTCATTCAACGCTGCCAGGTTCACAAGAAGCGCAATGTGCTCGCGCACCTGCCGGATTCGGAACAGACAAGGGTCTCCATCGCCCTGACAATGGCGTACCGCGAGTTTGATTACGCCAAGGCCAAGTCTGCGCTGGAGCTTCTGTTGAAGGATCTTTCGTATCGTTACCCGAGGGCCGCGGACAGTCTCCGGGAAGGCCTTGAGGAAACGCTGACCGTCCATCGCTTGAAGCTGCCGGGGCTTCTGCGGCAAACGCTGTCCTCGACCAACGCGATGGAGTCGGCCAATTCCGGGTGCATGGGGATCATCCGCCGCGTGTGCAACTTCAAGAACGGCGCGATGACGCTGCGCTACGCCGCCGCGGGTTTTCTGGAAGTGGAGCGGGGGTTCCGCCGGATCAAGGGCTTTAGGCAGATTCCCGTCCTGCAATCCGCCCTTGGGCGATTGACAGAAACGGGTGTTTGGTCTACACTGGAGTCCGCATGATCGAGGGCTTTAGACCACTCTCGTCGCTTTCCGCCTTCACCAAATTCCACGACGGTTGGGACAGACTCATATAAACCTGAATGCAAAGATAGATAAGACGGTTAAGTTTTCTCATAATGCACTAGGCGTTGTTATTCATCAGAATTGTGTTATTGGAAGTGATACACAAATCGAGTGTCATGTGGTTTTGGGGGAAAAGCAGAGCGCGCCAGGACAAGCACCGAAAATAGGATCGAATGTACATATTGGCGCAGGGGCAATTCTGCTTGGTGGAATACATATAGGCGACAATTCGTGGATTGGTGCAGGGGCAGTAGTATTAAAGGATATTGAACAAAATAGCGTTGCAGTTGGAGTGCCTGCTAAAGTAGTAAAGAAGATCATCTGATC
>MWAC01000124.1 GCA_002068815.1 Firmicutes bacterium ADurb.Bin467
GCCGCAATTGTCGGCCACAACCAAGAGCCGCGCCGTCGGCGCTGCTTCACGAAGAGCGACAAGGGTGTCCGAAATGCCGGCCGCCTCGTCATGCGCGGGAATCAGGATGGCAAAGGACACGGAGCCGCCTGCCTCCGAAGGGGCCCGGAGCGAAGCAAGACCGGAAGCAAGCTCGATGGCAAGATAGGCAAGCGCCACGACAAACGGCGTCACGATCAACCAGGCGAGGATTCCCAACATGCCGCCCCGCGTTTAATCGATCTTCGTCGCGCGGCAAGCTTTGCGCGCTTGCCTGTACCAAAGTGCGACTTTGGTTG
Source organism: Firmicutes bacterium ADurb.Bin467 (assembly GCA_002068815.1). Classification (GTDB taxonomy): domain Bacteria; phylum Bacillota; class Clostridia; order Christensenellales; family Aristaeellaceae; genus Pullichristensenella. The sequence continues at coordinate 318 of MWAC01000124.1, forward strand.
CTCCGGCCTATGCAATCACAAAGCGGCTGGATAGAGAGCAACCTCCAATTGGGGGAAAGATTTCAATGGCGCGTGAATATTCCATGGCCCGCAGGGTGCTTGTGACCGGCGGCGCGGGGTTTGTCGGTTCACACCTGATCGACCGCCTTATCGAGCGCGGCGACGAGGTTCTGTGCGTCGACAATCTGTTTACGGGTGCCAAGGCGAACATCGCGCACCTGCTGCCGCATCCGCGTTTCGAATTCCTCCGCCATGATATCTGCCTGCCGCTGTTCGTCGAGGTCGATGCGATCTTCAATCTCGCCTGCCCCGCATCGCCGATCCACTATCAGCACGATCCGGTTCAGACGACAAAGGTCTCCGTCATCGGCGCGATCAACATGCTGGGATTGGCCAAACGGACCAAGGTGCCGATCCTGCAGGCCTCGACAAGCGAAGTTTACGGCGATCCGACGCAGCATCCACAGACCGAAAGCTATTGGGGAAATGTCAACCCGATCGGCCTGCGCAGCTGCTATGATGAAGGCAAGCGCTGCGCCGAAACGCTCTTCTTCGACTATCACCGACAACATGGCATCGACGTGAAGGTGGCGCGCATCTTCAACACCTATGGCCCGCGGATGCACCCGAACGATGGCCGCGTGGTGTCCAACTTCGTGGTCCAGGCGCTGCAGAACAAGGACGTCGAGCGCATCATACTGACGCGCCCGGCGGTCGAGGCCGGCGAGAAGCTCGGGTTTCTTCCCGGCGACCTCGCGCAGAAGGTCGACCCGTACCTGCGCCCGCTCTACGACGCGCTGAACGAGATGATGGGCGTAGACGCCTACCAGCGGCTCGTCGAGCGCGGGGCGGTCGAGGTCGCGCCGCTCGCGTACATGCGCGGCCGGACGCTTAACGACGCGTTCATCATACTCGACGAAGCGCAGAACACCACCTCCGAGCAGATGAAGATGTTTTTGACGCGCATGGGCATGGGCTCGAAGATGGTCATCACCGGCGACGTCACGCAGATCGACCTGCCCGCCGGCAAGAAGTCCGGGCTCGTCGAGGCGCTGGAAGTGCTCAAGGGCGTGCCGGACATCGGCATCTCCATGCTCACACACCGGGACGTCGTGCGGCACGAACTGGTACAGGCCATCGTGCGCGCGTACGAGAAGCACGTGAACAGGAAGGGAACAGTGCGTTGAAATGAAAAAAACTCCGAAGCGCCCGCGCGGTGAGTGGATGTCGGTGCTGCGCGCGGTGCTGATTGCGCTCGCGACGTACTTTGTGCTGTTCGCGCTGATTTCCGCCGCCATCACGCCGGAGAGATACGACATACGCATCGGCGCGCCCGCGAGCGTGACGATACTCGCGTCCAGGGACGTCGAGGACACCGTCACGACGGAGATGCTTAGGGACGCGGCGGCGGCGCAGGTCGATCTGAGCTACAGGAGCGTCGACCGCAGCGTCACCGTCGAGGTCACGTCGCTGCTCGACCGGCAGTTTTCACAGCTCGTGCGCCTTTCGGCGGGCGATGAGGACGCGCTCGAGGCGCTCTCCGTGACGCTCTCGGCCGAGCAGATCGAGAAGCTCAAGGCCGTACACGCGGACGCGCTCGAAGGGCTGTTCCGCCGCGCGGAGGAGCTCGCGCGCGACTCGCTGATCTCGAGCCTCCCCGAGGGGCAGGAGGCCGCGACCGTCGCCCGGATCGAGCGCGACCTGTCGGCGGAGAACTACGACGCGACGCTTGTCTCGATCGCGGTCGACGTCGTCCGCGCGTGCATCCAGCCGAACATGCTGATCGACCACGAGGCGACCGAGTTAAACCGCGAGAAGGCGCGCAGCCTCGTCGAGCCGGAGGGCCGCGTCGAGGGCGAGGTCATCGTCCGGCAGGGCGACATCGTGACGCTCGCGCAGTACACGATGCTCGCGTCCTTGGGTCTGATCGCCGACAACAGCCTGAACCTGATCTGGGGCGTCGCGCTGATCGTGCTCGTGCTGCTGATCAGCGTCGGCTTCTACATGTACCGCTACGAGCACGACATATGGAGGCGCCCAAAGACGCTGTTGCTGCTGGGCATCATTTACATCCTCGTCGTCGGATTGTCGCTCTTGATCCGCGAGATCAACCTGTACGCGATGCCGGTTTCGCTGGGGCTTTTGCTGATCACGGTACTGATCCGGCCGCATTTGGCATTGTTTTCGAACATCGTGCTCGCGGTCATGGTGTCGCTCTTGACGAGCGCGTCGAGCGGGCTGTTCACGATGGCGATGTTCTCGATCATTTTGATGTCGCTTGCGAGCGGGCCGGTCGTCGTGACGGTCTTGCGCAAGCGCCAGCAAAGGCTCTCGGCGCTGCTCGCCGGCGTCATGATCGGCGTGACGAACTTTCTGACGACGATCGCGGTGAGCCTGACAAACAGCGCGGACTTCCACACCTCGACGCTCTACGCGCTGTGGTCGGCGCTCGGCGGGCTGTTCTCGGCGGTGCTTTGCATAGGGTTACAGCCTTTGATGGAGTGGATGTTCAACCTGACGACGTCGGCGAAGCTGCTCGAGCTCTCGAACCCGAACCAGCCGCTTTTGCGAAGGATGCTGCTCGAGGCGCCGGGCTCGTACCACCACTCGATCATCGTCGCGAACCTCGCCGAGACCGCTGCGACCGCGATCGGCGCGAACGGGCTGCTCGCGAGGGTCGGCGCGTATTACCACGACGTCGGCAAGCTCAAGCGCCCTATGTACTTCAAGGAAAATCAGATGGGCGGCGACAACCCGCACACGCGCACCGATCCCCGCGTCAGCGCCGCGATTCTGACCGCGCACACGCGAGACGGCGGCGCCATGGGCCAGAAGGCTCGGCTGCCGGAGCCGGTGCTCTCGATCATCCGGGAACACCACGGCGACTCGCCGATGATGTTCTTCTACGACAAGGCCGTCAAGCTCTACGGCGGGGACGTCGACCCCGCGGCGTTCCGCTACGAGGGCCCGCGCCCGCACTCGAAGGAGGCGGCGGTCGTCATGCTCGCGGACACCATCGAGGCCGCGGCGCGCGCGCTGCCGAACCCCGACCCCGAAAAGCTCGATCAGCTGATCCGCAGGCTCGTGCGCGAAAAGATGTCCGACGGCCAGCTCGACGAGTCGGAGCTCACGTTCTCCGACCTCGACCGCATCTGCAAGGCGTTCCAGTCGGTGTTGAGCGGCGTGTTCCACGAGCGGATCGAGTACCCGGACGTGCCGCTGCCGCCGCGCATCGAGCCCGAGCGCGCCGCGGACGAGCCGGAGCCGGAGCGCCCGGTCGCGCCGGAGGCCGAGACGGAGGACCGCGAGAATGCCAATTGACGTCCAGTGGGCGGTTCCGGAGCGCGTCGAGGGGCTCGAGGCGCTTCTCGAGGCGCTTCTCGAGGCGGTCTGCGAGGCGTGCTTCTCGCTCGAGGGCGTCGAGAACTGCGGCATGGCGGTTCGGATCGCCTCGCCGGACGAGGTTCGCGAGCTGAACCGAACGATGCGCTCAATCGACAGCGAGACGGACGTGCTCTCCTTCCCCACCGCGCGCTTCCGGCCCGGCACGACCGCGCGCGACAATTTGAAGCGGCTGAAGCGCGAGTACGACCCGTTTCTGGGCTATGTCAACCTCGGCGACTGCGTGATCTCGCTTCCGCGCGCAAAGGAGCAGGCGGAGGCGTACGGGCATTCGCTCGAGCGCGAGCTCGGGTATCTCTGCGCGCACTCGGCACTTCACCTGATGGGCTACGACCACATGAATCCCGGCGACCGGGCGAGGATGCGCGATATGGAAGAGCGCGCTCTGCGCCTCGCCTCGCTTTCAAGAACGGAGGATTTCCCGATGACCGATCAAATGCTTTTCGATCTCGCGTGCGAGGCGATGCTAAGGGCCTACGCGCCCTACTCGAAGTTTCAGGTCGGCGCGTGCCTGCTCACGAGGGACGGCAGGACGTTTCAGGGCTGCAACATCGAAAACGCGAGCTACGGCGCGACGATCTGCGCCGAGCGCGCGGCGATTTCAAACGCGCTGACCGCCGGCGCGAATCACTTCGTCGCGGTCGCGATCGCGGGCTCCGGCGCGCAGTCGTGGCCCTGCGGCATCTGCCGGCAGGTGCTCAACGAGTTCTCCGACGACATGCGCGTCATCTGCGGGCAATACGGCCATGATTTCGAAGTCGTGAAGCTCGCGGAGCTGCTGCCGCGCGCGTTCGGGCCGGAGCAGCTCAAGGGAGGTTCCGATGGAGAATAGCAAATTTCGCTCGGGCTTCGTGGCGATCCTCGGCCGCCCGAACGTCGGAAAATCGAGCCTGATGAACCGGTTCGTCGGGGAGAAGGTCGCGATCGTGTCCGAGCACCCGCAGACGACGCGCACGAAGCTGCTCGGCGTCGCGACGCGGGACGACTGGCAGATCGTGTTCGTCGACACGCCGGGCCTGCACCGGCCTCGCACGAGGCTCGGCGAGTACATGGTCAAGGCGGCGAACGAGGCGCGCGAGGGCGTCGACGCGGTGCTCGTCGTCGTCGACGGCCGGTTCATCGGCAGCGGCGACCGCGCGATACTCGAGGACGTCCGCAAGATGCCCTGCCCGAAGTTCCTGGCCGTCAACAAGGTAGACCTCTGCACGCCCGAAAAGCTGATGCCGCAATTGCAGACGCTGAACGAATGCGGCTTCGACAGGATCGTGCCGGTGTCCGCCAGGCGCGGCGACAGCGTGGACGAGCTGCTCAAGATGCTCGCGGACGCGATGCCCGAGGGGCCGCGGTACTTCCCCGACGACATGATCACCGACCAGCCCGAGCGCGTGCTCTGCGCGGAGATCATCCGCGAGAAGGCGCTCAACAACCTCCGGGAGGAGATTCCGCACGGCGTCGGCGTCGAGATGCTGTCGATGCAGGAGCTGCGCCCCGGGCTGACCGAGATCCACGCGAACGTCTACTGCGAAAAGGCGTCGCACAAGTCGATCATCATCGGAAAGCAGGGGGCGATGCTTGGAAAGATCGGCACCGAGGCCAGACTCGACATCGAGCGGCTGCTCGACACGCGCGTCGCCTTGAAGCTCTGGGTCAAGGTGCGCGAGGACTGGCGCAACCGCACGGGCGACCTGCGCGCGCTCGGCTACGAGGACAGCTGAATATGCCCCCGCTCGTGACGCCGGCGCTGGTCATACGCCGCGCGGATTACTCCGACTACGACCGCATGGTCACGCTGTTCACGCCGGAGCACGGGCGGCTCGACGCGGTCGCGCGCGGCTGCCGGAGGCCGAAGTCGCCGCTGGTAAACGCGGTCGAGCCGTTCGTCAGCGGCGAATACCAGCTCTTCCGGCGCGGCGACCGCTTCTCGATCGAGCAGTGCCAGCTTCGCGAGAGCTGTTTCAACCTGCGCGAGGACTATTCGCGGCTCGTCGCCGGCGTCTATTGGCTGAAGCTGATCGACGCCGGCGTTCCGCGCGACGTGCCCGCGCCGGAGCTCTACCGGACGACGCTCGAGGCGCTCGCGCATTTGAGCTACTCCGACCTCCCGCCCGCGATGCTGACGATGGCCTACGAGATGCACTTCATGGCGCTGTCCGGCTATTCGCCGCGCGTCGACGCGTGCGTGCGCTGCGGCCGGGCGATCGACGGCCCCGCGCGGTTTGACGCGAGGCTCGGCGGCGCGGTCTGCGCTTCGTGCCCGAGCGGGGCGCCGAAAATTTCCGAGGGCGCGCGCAGAATCCTGTTGAAACTCCCGCGCACGCGCTTCGGGAGCGTCGAAAAGCTCCTGGGCCACCCGGATTGGCCGGAGGCCGCCAGGCTGTTCCGGCTCTACATACAGGACAGGATGCAGATCCCCCCAAAATTCCTCCCGCCGCTTGTTTCAGCCGACGGCGACCCGGGTAAGTAAACACCGTTGAGCATGAATGCAATTTGAGGAGGAGATATCGATGAACAAGTTTGTCTGCTCGGTCTGCGGTTACGTACACGAGGGGGATTCCGCCCCCGATTTCTGCCCCATCTGCAAGGCCGCGAAGGAGAAGTTCCGCGAGCAGCCGGCCGAGCGCATGTGGGCCGCCGAGCACGTCGTCGGCGTCGCGTCCGGCGTCCCGGACGAGATCAAGATGGGCCTGCGCGCGAACTTCGAGGGCGAGTGCACCGAGGTCGGCATGTACCTGGCGATGGCGCGCGTCGCGCACCGCGAGGGGTACCCGGAGATCGGCATGTACTGGGAGAAGGCCGCGTTTGAGGAAGCCGACCACGCCGCGCGCTTTGCCGAGATGCTCGGCGAGGTCGTGACCGACAGCACGAAGAAGAACCTCGAGATGCGCGTCGCCGCCGAGAACGGCGCGACCGCGGGTAAGACCGAGCTCGCGAAGATGGCGAAGGCGCAAAACCTCGACGCGATCCACGACGCCGTCCACGAGATGGCGCGCGACGAGGCCCGCCACGGCAAGGCGTTCGAGGGGCTGCTCAAAAGATATTTCTCGAAGTAAGCGGTACGGCATCCGTCAAGAGGGCGGTCCGAAAGGGCCGCCCTCTTGGTTGCATTGCGTCCCGCGCTGTGGTATAGTGTCTTTCACAGACAACCGATCGCCGCGGGGAGGGAAGACCATGCTGCACCGTCTGCAAGTAGCGTACGTGCCGACGCCGCTGGAGCCGCGCCTGACCATCGCGGAATTGATCAGCTTTCACTACTACCAGTACGCGCCCACCTACACAGGGCTCATCGAGGAGCACGATTTCTGGGAGATGGTCTACGCCGACAGCGGCCGCATCATCTGCAACGCCGGCGGCAAGGAGGTCAAGCTCGCGCAGGGGCACGCGATCTTCCACCCGCCGATGGAGGAGCACAGCGTCGTCGCGCTCGGCTCGAGCGGAAACGCGTGCATTTTGTCGTTCACGTCGCAGGAGCTCGAGGCGCAGATGTTCCGGGGCGTCGTCGTCCCGTTTTCGAAGCAGCAGCGCGACCTCGTCAGCGAAATCTACGCCGAGGGGCGCAAGCTGTTCGAGCCGCCGTACAACGCGTTTGTGCAGGCGAGGCTGAAGCTGCGCGAAAACGCCCCGTTCGCCTCCGGGCAGATGATCCGCAACATGCTCGAAAACCTGCTGATCCTGATCACGCGCGACCTGATGCGAAACCACGCCGCGCCGGAGCCGGACGCCGAGGGGCGGCTGCCCGCCTACCGCCGCACGCACTACAACGCGGAGGAAATCGCGCAGAAGGTCGCCGAGCATCTCGAAAAGCACATGGGAGAGAAGCTCTCGATGCGGGACATCTGCGCCGAGATGGCCTTCTCCGACGGGCATCTGCAGAATATCTTCAAAAAGCAGACGGGCCAGAGCATCATCCACTACTTTAACACGATGAAGATGGAGCAGGCGAAGAAGCTGATCTGCGAGGGGCAGTACACCTTCACGCAGATCGGCGGCATGCTCGGGTTCAGCTCGATCCACTACTTCTCGCGCGTGTTCAAGGCGCACGTGCACATGTCGCCGAGCGAATACGAAAAGTCCGTCCGCATGAGCGCGATGCGCTGATGGGTGCAACGATTCAGAATTTGTGCAAACAAACAGGCGTATTGTGTAAATACGAAACCGGAGACAGCGGCTATAATATATGTGTTAAGTTTCTGGTTACCATCGTGCACGTTGAAAGGAGAAGGGTTTATGAAGAGGTTTATGGCCATTGTCCTGTGTCTCACCTTGATCCTGTCGGCCTTCGCAGGGATCGCCGAGACGGACATCTCGACGCTCGAGGGCTGGGGGGCCGCGATCAAGCAGCAATCCGGCGGAAAGACGATCACCGTTGCGATGGCGTCGCACCCCTCGACGGAGGCCTTCCAGACGATGGCGGACGAATTCACGGCCTTGACCGGAATCTCCGTCGTCTGGGACGTCGTCGAGGAGACGAACCTGAAGAGCAAGCAGCTGATGGACACGAACGGCGCCTACGACGTGTTCATGGTCGACGCGTTCTGGATGAGCGAGTACGCCTCGAAGGACGTGCTCGTGCCGATCGCCACGTACGCCGAGGACCCGGCGAAGACCCCCGCGTGGTTCGACTATGAGGACATCATGGCGGCGTACCGCAACGGCATCGCCGGCGCGAACGGCGTCAACTACGGCATACCGACCGCGGGCGAGACGCGCTTCATCGCCTATCGCACCGACCTGTTCGAGAAGTACGGAAAAGAGCCGCCCAAGACCATGGACGAATACCTCGATCTCGCGAAGTTCTTCACCGGCAAGGAGGACTCCCCCTACGGCGTCGCGATGCGCGCGCAGCGCGGCATACACTTCGCGTCGGGCTGGATGAGCCTGATGTACAACTTCGGCGGAGGCTTCATCGACCAGGCGACGATCGCGAGCGGCGAGCCCGCCGTCACCTGCACGACCGACAAGACGATCGCGTCTCTGAACTTCTATGTGGAGCTCCTCAAGTGCGCGCCGCCGGACGTGGGCACCTACACGCATGAGGAGGCGCTGGGCGCGTTCCTGTCGGGCAAGACCGCGATGTGGCTCGACGCGACGGCGCTCGCGAATCAGATCACGAATCCCGCGACCTCGACCGTCGCCGACAAGGTTGCCTTCGTTCCCACCCCCACCGGACCCGACGGGGACGGCGCGGCGCTGGCGGGCTGGAATCTGTCGATCCCGAAGACCTCGAAGAATCCCGACGAGGCGTGGGCGTTCATCTGCTTCATGGCCAGCCGCGAGAAGGCGGTCGATTACGTCAAGGCCGGCGGCACCGCCACCCGCGCGTCCGTGTTCGAGAACGCGGAGCTCGCGGCGCTGAACCCGTCGTTTGAGGCGCAGAAGCTGGCGCTGGTCTCCGCGAACGGCCTCGTCGAAAAGGGTCTGTCGTGGATTCCGCAGCACGATCAGATCAACCAGATCCTCGAGATCGCCGGCAACTACGGAAGCGCCGCGCTCGCGGGGGACATCGAGGTTGCGGACGCCTGCCGGCAGATGCAGCTCGACATCGAGGACCTCTTGGGCTACTAAAACAAGTTGCGCTGAACGAACAGAACCGGGGGGCCGTCTCATGCGCATGGGGAGAGACGGCCTCTCCGTTTTGAACGATGGAGATG
>MWAC01000125.1 GCA_002068815.1 Firmicutes bacterium ADurb.Bin467
AAACGACGCCGCGCCGATGACGAGGCCGGACCACTGCACAGGCATTCCTCCTTGACACTAATAGGACCCTGTACTGATTATATCCCCAAACCGCGCCGTTGTCAAGCGCGATTTTTGCCGCATGTTGACAGATTGCCCGATTCACGGTAAAGTAAAGGCGATCCAAGGAATTTTTACCCCGGAAGGGGCTCCGGGAAACAGCCGGTTGCAAGAAAGGAGCGCGGCCCATGCCCACGATAGCGCCCTCGCCCACGCCGGGCGTGCTGGGGAACCTCTCGGAGACCGCGAACAGCGTGTTTCTGGGGTTTCCGTCGTTCGCGGTGAAGATACTGCTGGCGGTCGTGTCGATCTTTCTGTGCGCGCTCGTCGTCCGGCTCGGGCGCATGGCGATACGACGGCTGATCAGCCGCCGCGGCGGCGGGGCGCAGGGGCAGACGGACACGCTGCGCTCGATGATCACGAGCGTGTTCGAGTACACGATGTACTTCGTGTGCATCACGGTGATTTTGAGCATCTTCGGCGTCAACGTGTCGAGCCTGATGGCGGTCGCGGGCGTCGGCGGCATCGCGCTCGGCTTCGGCGCGCAGACGTTCGTCAAGGACGTGATTTCGGGCATCTTCCTGCTGCTGGAGGGCAGCATCGTCGTCGGCGACGTCGTCGAGATCAACGGGCTGTCCGGCGAGGTCGAGGCGATCGCGATTCGCACGACGAAGGTCCGAAGCCCGAAGGGGAACCAATACGTGATCCCGAACGGCGACATACGCACCGTCGTCAACATGACGCGCGCGTACCAGAAGGCCGTCGTCGACGTGCGCTGCCCGTACGAGGAGTCGGTCGACCGGCTGGTCTCGATCCTGCGCGACGAGATGGAGAAGTGCTGGAGCGAGATCGACGGCCTCTCGGAGCCGCCGGACGTGCTCGGCGTGATCTCGTTCGACGTCGACGCGATGATCGTGCGCGTGCTCTCGTCGTGCGCGATCAAGGAAAACTGGCGGATCGAGCGCGAGCTGCGCCGCCGGATCAAGGAGCGGTTCGACCGCGAGGGCATCCGGATGCCGCACGTCGACAAGCTGCCCAAGGCCTGAGATGACGGGCGGGTGTCCTCCGTGGGCGGACACGGCCCTCGGAACCGCGCCGCATTTCATCGGCCGAAAATGGATATACATGCAAAAAATGTGAATCCCATGAATGCCGTCGCGCGGCGGCTCCGGGCGCGCGCGGCGGCGGCCGGGGGAGGGCGCCCGGGTCGGCAAACGGAAGGTGGGAGCGGGTGGGAAATGCAAATCCCGCGCGGAGATGCAGGAAACGATTCGGAATTCCGCAAGGGGAGATTGCAAACGCTTCAAAAGCCGCCAAAATCCGCAAAGTTGTGATAACACTCGCATACTGCAGTTAAATTTACATAAAAGTCATTGACATGGGCGGCATACGGTGCTACGATGTTCGAAATTCTTCGAAGGAGTGGATAAATATGAAACGGGTTTTCGCTCTGGTTCTCGCGCTCACTCTGCTGGCCACTGCGGTAGCACTCGCGGAAGATTCTGTCAAGGTCGGCGTCATCGCGCCGGAGACCGGCAAGGTCAGCGTATACGGAATCGCGGTGCGCGACGCCGTGAAGCTGTATACCGATGAATTCAACGCCGCCGGCGGGATCAACGGCAAGCCGGTCGAACTGATCGTCTACGACGACAAGGGAGACCCGGTCGAGGCGCTGAACGCCTACAACAAGCTCGTCTATGAGGACCAGGTCGCGGCCATCATCGGCCCCGTCACCTCGGGCCCCACCTTCGGCGTCGCGGAGACCTCCGCCGCCGACGGCATCCCCTGCCTGACCCCGACCGCCACGCATCCGGACGTGACCACCTACGGCGACAACTACTTCCGCGCCTGCTTTGAGGACCCGTTCCAGGGCGGCACGATCGCGAAGTTCGCCGCGGCTGAGCTCTCTGCGAAGACCGCCGCGATCATCTACAACGCCGCGGACGCCTACTCGACGGGCCTGATGGAGTCCTTCACCGCGGCCGCGCAGGAAGCCGGCATGGAGGTCGTCGCGACCGAGGGCTACGCCACCGAGGACGTGGACTTCAAGGCGCAGCTGACGAACATCGCGGGCAAGCAGCCGGACGTGCTGTTCATCCCGGACTACTACAACACCTGCTATCTGATCGCCTCCCAGTCCCGCGAGCTCGGCATCACCGCCACGTTCCTGGGCGTCGACGGCACCGACGGCGTGCTGTCGATCGAGGGCGCGAACTACGATGTGTTCGAGGGCCTGTACTTCCCGAACCACTATGCCGCCGACGACACGGCCGAAGCGGTTGTGAACTTCCGCACGGCGTATGAGGCCGCCTACGGCGAGACCCCGAACGCGCTGGCCGCGCTCGCGTATGATGGAGCGAAGATCATGCTCAACGCGCTCAAGGACGTCGATGCCACCGGCGTCGCGCTCGGGCCGGACAGCTACGCGGCGGTCGTCGAGGCGCTCAAGGCCACGAACATCGACGGCGTCACCGGCAACATCACCTTTGACGAGAACAACAACCCCGTCAAGGACGTCGCGATCATCAAGATCGAGAACGGTGCTTACAAGTTCTACTCGAAGTATTGATCCGGGCGAACCGAACCCCAGGGGTCGCCGTGCGGAGCGGGCGCATTGAGCGCGCGCTCCGCACGGGTTTCTGTCAAAAGCCCCGACCGGGAGCCCGGGGCTTTTCGGCGCGCTCTCTCAGAAATAGGAATGTGGGGATACGATTTATGACGGTACTGTACCAACTGATCAACGGCGTGCAGATCGGGTCGATTTACGCTTTGGTGGCGCTTGGCTACAGCATGGTGTACGGCATCGTCCGGCTGATCAACTTCGCGCACGGCGATATCATCATGGTCGGCGCGTACGCGGTCTGGTTTCTGATGGTGCGCCTGGGCGTGCCCGCGTGGGCGGCGGTTCCGCTGGC
>MWAC01000126.1 GCA_002068815.1 Firmicutes bacterium ADurb.Bin467
CGCCTGATAGACGTTCTGATCCAGCGGATACCCGCCGTTCGAGGTAATCACGATGTCCGCCTCGACGCGATCGACGCGCGCCATCCGCCCGCAGAGCTCGCAGCCCGCCCGGTGCGCGAGGTCTTTGTCCCCGGCGACCGCGCCGACGATGTTCCGCTGGCCGTCGAGCAGCACGTTCAGGATGAACCTGAGCCCGGCGCGCTCCGCGGCGTAGAGCATGTCGCGGTGGAGCGGGTTTCCGTCGAGCACGCCCTGCGCGGCGTGCGGGCTCGCGATGAAGCGCGCGTTGTGGTTGTAGAGCACGGTGCTCCGAGACGCGATGCCGGGCAGCACGCTCTTCCGGCCGCCGGAGAACCCCGCGAAGAAGTGCGGCTCGATGAAGCCCTCCGCGACGACGAGCTCCGCCCACAGGACCAATTTGTTCAGCCACAGCTCGCCGCCGGACGGCAGCGTTCCGAGGCGAACCATCTCGTTCTCGGCGTCGGAGCGGTGCACGACAATCCGCTCGCGGGCGATGATCTCGTCCCCGAACTTCTCGCGGAGCTCCGCATCGGTCGTCGGCCGGTGGACGCCGGTCGCGACGAGTATGGTGATCTCCGCGTCCGGCGCGCCCGCGCGGATCTCGTCGAGCAAAAACGGCAGCGTCCGCTCGCTCGGCAGCGGGCGCGTGTGGTCGCTCGTCAGCACAAGCAAGCGGCGCTTGCCGACCGCGAGCTCGCGCAGCCGCGCGGAACCGATGGGGTTCTCGAGCGCGCGCAGCATGATTTCCCGCTCGGGTTCATCCGCCGACGCATGCCCGGGCTCGAGCACGCCGGCGAGCCGGCTCTCGTCCACCTCGAATTCAATCGTTCCCCTCCCGTAGGGCATGGAGATGCGGCGCATACTAGATCACCTTTCCCGGATTCAGAATGCCGTTGGGGTCAAACACCCGCTTGATGCCGCGCATGAGCTCGACCTGCCGGAAGCCTACCGACTCCGCCAGAAACGCCCGCTTCGCGTGGCCGATGCCGTGCTCGCCGGACACCTCGCCGCCGAACGCGCGCGCGTGCGCGTAGAGCTTTTGCATGACGGCCTCGACCTTCGGCTTCCAAATGTCGTCCGGCAGCGCGTCCTGACAGGCGTAGATGTGCAGGTTTCCGTCGCCCGCGTGCCCGAACGAGCAGATGCGCACATCTTCCTCCCGCCCGATCTCGATGCTCTTGCGCACGAATTCGGCGATCCGGTCGCGCGGGAGCACGACGTCGCACTCGTCCATGCTCGGCGTACCGCCCTTGATCGCCTCGAGAAACGCGCCGCGCGCGTTCCAGATGCTCTCCTTGCGCTCCTCGGTGTCGGCGAGCAGCACGTCCTTCGCGCCGAGCGACAGCGCGAGCTCGGTGAGCCTGTCCATCGCGGGCTTGAGCGCGCTCGCGCTCTCGCCGTCGAGCCGTATCAGCAGGTACGCGTCCGCGCTCGCGTCGGGGAACTGCTTGCCCAGGTACGTCTCCGCCGCCTTAATGACCTCGCGCTCCATGAACTCGACGGCCGTCGGCTCCGCGCCGCAGCCGAGGATCGCGGGCACCGCCTCGATGCACCGGTCGAGGTCGTCGAATGGGATCAGCAGGCTCAAATTCACGCGCGGCTCCGGCACCAACCGCACCGTGAGCTTCGTCAGAAACGCGAGCGTCCCTTCGCTGCCGATCAGGAGGTCCAACAGGCTGTAGCCGCTGCTGTTTTTGACGTTCTTGCCGCCGAGGTTCAGCACCTCGCCGTCCGCCGACACGACCTCCATGCCGAGGATGTAGTCCCGGGTCACGCCGTAGCGCACCGCGCGCATGCCGCCCGCGTTCGTCATCGCGTTGCCGCCCATCGTCGCGGTCTTTTCGCCGGGGTCGGGCGGGTAGAACAGCCCCGTGCCCTCGAGCGCCTTCGGAAATTCCATCAGGAGCACGCCCGGCTCGAGGGTCGCGGTCATGTTTTTGACGTCGACCTCGAGCACGCGCTTCATCTTTTCGGTCGAGAGCACAACGCCGCCGTCGACCGCCACGCAGCCGCCGCACAGCCCCGTGCCCGCGCCGCGCGGCGTCACGGCGATGTTGCGCCCGTTGCAGTACCTGAGCACCGCCGAAACCTCGTCGGTCGAAAGCGCGCGGAGCACCGCCTCCGGCGCGAAGTGCCCGTACTCGGTCATCTCGTCGTGGTCGTAGTCCTCGCCGATCGCCTCGCCGGACAGCGCGCGGCCGGGCATCAGCGTTTCGAAGTAGGCAATATCCTCCGCGCAGACGCGCGCAAACGGCCTCATGTTGGCATTTCCTCCGGTCTCTCCAGCAATCTCGGGAGAATTTTGTAGAGGTCGCCGACGATCGCCACGTGCGCGACGTCGAAGATCGGCGCCTCGGGGTCTACGTTGATCGCGACGATGCGCTCGCTTTTGTTCATGCACGCGGCGAACTGTATCGCGCCGCTGACGCCGCAGGTGATGATCAGCTTCGGCCGCACCGTGCGCCCGGACAGCCCGATCTGCCGCGCGTTCGTCGCCCAGCCCTTTTCCACGAGCGGCCGCGAGACCGCCCACTCGCCGCCGAGCGCGGCCGCGAGCTTTTGGACCATCTCGAGGTCGGCCTGTTTTTTGAGCCCGCGCCCGCCGACGACGAGCACCTCCGCCTCGGAGATGTTGTTCGCGCGCATCTCGAGCCGCGTGCAGTCCGCGGTCAGGCCCGTGTGGAACCTCGTCGAGAGCCTGGGCGCGAGGCTTCTCCCGAGCGAGGTCGCGCCGACGAGCACGACGCTCGGCTTTGCGGATTTGATATAGTCCTCCGCGCAGGCGGCGAACGCGTCGGCGCGGAAGAACGACAGCCCGGGGTCGTCGTAGACGGCGATCTCGTCCGCGCCGTAGTGCCGAAGCTCCTCGGCGAGCTTGGAAATGCCGCTGCCGATCAAAAGCACCTTGACGCGGAAATCGACCTCCGCCGCGAGTTCCTTCGCCTTGCCGATCAATTCCAAACTGACCGGGTGCAGCGCGCCTCCGGCGGCTTCGGCGACGACCAGGATGTCCCTCCACAGGGACTTGTCGACCGACTCGACCTTCGTCTCGAGCCGGACGATCGCCTGCCTCGGGCAGACCTTGATGCAGATGCCGCACACGCGGCACGCGGCGTTCGGCTCGGGGCATCCGTTTTCGGCGTCCAATCCCTGAAACGGGCAATGCCGGACGCACGCGCCGCACCGGTCACATTTCCGCTCGATGATCGCGATCCGCGCCACAGGCCCCGCCCCCCTTCTTCAAAAGCCCGATCTTTTCGAGCATTGCGCGGAGCCTGTCAGCCGCCTCGCCCTCCGCCCAAGTCTCGCGCTTGACGTCGTTTTCGGGCGGGAAGATGCGCTCGACCTGCGTCGCGCTGCCGGAGAGCCCGTAGTGCGCGGGATCGGTGTCCCAGAACGCGTCGAGGGTGAGCACCTTAACCGGCCGGTCCCGGACCTCGCGCGCGGCCTTCAAGGACGGCAGCCGCGGCATGTGGATGTCCTGCTCGACGGTCACGAGGCACGGGAACGGCATCCACGCGGTCAGCACCTCGCTCTGCAATTGCTGCTCGACCGCGACGCCGTCCCCGTCGACCTCGATATGCGAAACCCACGCCGCGTGGGGGATGTCGAGGTGCTCCGCGAGCGCGGGGCCCACCTGCGCGGTGTCGCCGTCGGTCGTCTGCTTGCCGCAGAGGATCAGGTCGAAGTCGCCCGCGCGCCGGATCGCCTGGCTCAAGGCGTAGCTCGTCGCGAGCACGTCCGCGCCGCCGAGCCTGCGGTCGGAAAACACATAGCCCTCGTCCGCGCCCATCCAATACGCCTCGCGGATGACCGCTTCCGCCTGCTTTGGCCCCATCGTCCCGACCGCGACCGTCCCCCCGTGCCTTTCCCGAAGCCGAAGCGCCGTCTCGAGCGCGAACAGATCGTACGGATTCAGCTTGCTCGATACGCCGTCCCGCTTCAATACCCCCGTCGTCTCGTCCACCTGCACCCGGTTTGTGTCCGGAACCTGTTTCAGGCACACAAAGATATCCATGTTGCCTCCTGCGGATTTCTGTATTCATACTATAGCGCATCCGCATGGAATGGTCAACAGCGGATTTCCGCCGCGAAAGCGGGCATTCCGCACCGCAAAATTTCTCCGCCAAAAAGGTTGATTTTCCAAGGGCGCGGGCTTACCCGATCGCGATCGCGATCGCGGAGGGCGTCGTCGCCGGCTGCGTGCGCGCGCAGGACCTCGAGCCGCCGGGGGATTCCTACGCGGACTGCCTGCACTCCATCCGGTACTGGAACGGGGAGTTCCCGTTCGAGGAGGGAATCCGGAGGCGGCGGCCTTCGTCGCGTCGGGCGCTCATGCCGATGTCCGCCGGCGATGCCCCGGCGCTCGCCGCGGGGAGGCCGTTCAGCGCGCGCATCGCGCCGATCTACGAGGGCGGGGCGGTCGTGCTCGCGGCGGCGTACGGCGACGGCCCGTCCGCGGACGACGTCGACAGGCCGTACCGGACGACCGCGCTGGCGGGAAGGGACCTGTACGCGATCGTCAGGGCGGGGCAGGGAAGTTTCCGGAAAACGCAGCCGGACGGGGGGCCAAGAACCTTCGTCCGGCTGTTT
>MWAC01000127.1 GCA_002068815.1 Firmicutes bacterium ADurb.Bin467
CGCACGATTTCGTAGAGCAACACGCCGGCCGCGACCGAGGCGTTCAGGGAGTCGATCTTCCCGAGCACCGGGAGCGCGACGGAGCGGTCGCACACCTCGAGCGTCAGCCGCGAGATGCCGTCGCCCTCGGAGCCGATCACGAGCGCGATCGGGCCGCTCAGGTCGGCCTCGAGCGCGTCCTCGCCCTCGAGCGCCGCGGCGACGATCCAGAGCCCCGCCTCCTTGAGCTCCTCGAGCGCGCGGTTCAGGTTCTTGACCCGGGCGACCAACAGGTGATTGAGCGCGCCGGCCGCGGCCTTTTCGCACGCAGGCGTCAGGCCCGCCGAGCGCCTCTCGGGGATCACGGCGCCGTGCGCGCCCGCGCATTCGGCGCTGCGGATGATCGCGCCCAAGTTGTGCGGGTCGGTCACCTGGTCGAGCACGACGACGAGCGGCGGCTCGCCCCTTTCCGCTGCGAGCGCGAGTATCTCCTCGATCGAGGAATACGCGCGCGCGGACCGGTACGCGAGCATCCCCTGGTGCGCCGGGTAGATCTGGTCGAGCCGGAACCGCTCGACGTACTGCACGACGACGTTTAAGTCCCGCGCCATCTTCACGATGTCCTTCGCGGCGCCCGAAAGGTCGCCGGTCGCGACGAGCAGCTTTTCCAGCGGCACCCCGCTCTTGAGCGCCTCGCGGATCGGGTTCCGGCCCGCGAGCAGGTTCTCCTGCACCTCCTCCGAGGGCGCGGCCGGCGGCGGATTGTCCCGGAACGGGCGATCGTCGCGGGGGGGACGGTTGTCGTGGAACGGGCGGTCGTCGCGCGGCGGGCGGTTGTCGCTGAACGACCGGTTGTCGCGGAAAGGCTGCCCCTCCCGCGGCGGGCGGTTGTCATTGAACGACCGGTTGTCGCGGAAAGGCTGCCCCTCCCGCGGCGGGCGGTTGTCGCTGAACGACCGGTTGTCGCGGTACGGGCGGTTGAACGGGCGGCCCTTTCCGCCGGGCAATGTGCGCGCGGCGGGGCCGTCCCTCTTCGACGCGGGCAATGTGCGCGCATCCACGCGCTCGTTCGGCTTTCCGGGCATCACGGCGGGGCCGTCCCATTTCTTCGCGGGGCCGTCCCACTTCTTGGGCCCGTCCCACTTCTTCGCGGGGCCGTCCCACTTCTTGGGCCCGTCCCACTTCTTCGCCGGCGGCACGGAATAGGTCTTGCGCGCGGGGCGCGGGGGGTTCTGCGGCCTTCTCTCGCGTCCGCCGCGGTCATCGTTTTTCATCGTCTTCCTCCAACGCAATTTCTAGCAGTTGTTCCATGCGCTCCGTCTGCCCGGTCACGAACAGGTAGCCCGTGAGCGCCTCGAGCGCGGTCGCGCGGTGGTATTCCTTGGCGTCGGCGTTCTTCGCCGGCGTCTGGCGGGCGTTGCGGGCGCGGCGCGCGACCTCCCGCTCCCCCTCGGTCAGGTGCGGCTCGACGCGCGCGAACGCCTCGGCCTGCGCGTGCGCGCACACGAGCCCGACGGCCCTCCTGTGCATGTCCCGGACGTGCCCCCCGGCGCGCAGGAGCCTCGCGCGCACGTAGAGGTCGTACACGGTGTCGCCCAGGTACGCAAGCTCCAGCGAGCCCGGGAGCGCGCCGTGCTCGAACTGGAAGGGCTTCACGAATAGCTTCCCACCAATCGCTGAAACCTTTCATACGCCGGGTCCCAGTCGCCGGCATTTCCGGGCAGGTACTTCCTTGTCGGGAACGAACGCTCGACGACCTCGCGAAGCTCTTTGAGGTCTCGAATCGCGCCGACGCCCATCGCCTGCACGAGCAGGTTTCCGATGACCGTCCCCTCGTCGGGCCCGGCGATGACCGGGCGGTTCAAGGCGTCTGCGGTGAATTGGTTCAGCATCTCGTTCTTGCTGCCGCCGCCGACGATGTGGAGCACGTTGACGCGCTTCCTGAGCAAGTCCTTTTCCAGCCGCTCGACCGCCCAGCGGTATTTGCAGGCAAGGCTCTCGTAGACGACGCGCGCGATCTCGCCGCGCGACTTCGGCACGCGCTGGCCGGTCCGCTCGCAGTAGGCCTGTATGCGCCTGGGCATGTCGCCGGGCGCCAGGAAGCACTGGTCGTCGACGTCGAGGAACGCGATGAACGGCTCGGCCTTCTCCGCCATTTTGACGATCTCGGCGAAGTCGACCGCGTCCGCGCGGCGGTCCCACTCGCGCTTGCACTCCTGGATGATCCACAGGCCCACGATGTTCTTGAGCAGCCGGATCGTTCCGTCGATGCCGCCCTCGTTCGTGTAGTTCGCGTCCATGACGCCCGGCTCGCACAGCGGCGTTCGAATCTCGGCGCCGAGCAGCGACCACGTGCCGGAGCTGATGTAGGCAAACTCCGGGTCCGACACCGGGATCGCCGCGACGGCCGACGCGGTGTCGTGCGAGGCGACGGCGATGACCGGAATCTCGCCGACGCCGCACTCGCGCGCGATCTCGGGAAGCAGCGTCCCGCGCACGGTGCCGGCCGGCTGGATGTCCGTGAAGATGTGCCTGGGGAGGCCGAAGCGGGCGATCAGCTCCTCGTCCCAGTTCCGCGTGTAGGGGTTGATGAGCTGGCTCGTCGAGGCGATCGTGTACTCGGTCCCGACCTTGCCGGTCAGGAGGTAGGCAAACAGGTCGGGCATCATCAAGAGCTTGTCCGCGATTTTGAGCTGCGGGTCGTCCTCGAGCCGCATCGCGAACAGCTGGAAGAGCGTGTTGAACTGCAAAAACGCGAGCCCCGTCAGCCGGAAGATCTCCTCCTTCGGGAGGACTTCAAACGCCTTTTCCATCGCGCCGTCGGTGCGCCGGTCCCGGTAGTGGACGGGGATGCCCGCGAGGCGGCCGCTCTTGTCGATCAGGCCGAAGTCGACGCCCCAGGTGTCGATGCCGATCGCGTCGATCGGGACGCCCAGCTTCGACGCGCCGTTCAGCGCGACCTTCATCTCGTAGAACAGCCTCGGCGCGTCCCACGAAAAGCGGCCGACCAGATTCACCGGGTCGTTCGAAAAGCGGTGCAGCTCGGAAAGCTCGATCTTCTCGCCGTCGAAGCGGCCCAGCATCGCCCGCCCGCTCGACGCGCCGAAGTCAAATCCCAGAAAGTTGTACTCCCTCACCATCGTTCCTCTCCCTCTCCCGCCGCCCGCGGGAAATTCTTGCACAGGAATTCTAACATAAGTATACCAGATATTGCCGCCTTTTCACAAGATTCTTCGAGAAAATTCCGCGCGCCGTGTATGCGATTCATAGCCCGCGCCGTATATACACTGCATGAACCGCCCGTTCATCCACACTATCCACATGGTTTTCCACAGGTTTGCGCGGCAAAACCCTTGTCCCGCAAGGTTTTCCACAGCTCTGCATGCGTTCCGCGGCCAATCGTCACATGTTTTCAACAGTCTACGGTCGGTTTCCGTCGCACAATCACAAAATTCGGTCGGTTTTATGACATTGTTGTGCGCTTCCCGGTCATATTTTTGTCTATATCGCGGGTTCCCCCCGCTTATGCACAGGCCGCTCCGCCGTTTTCCGCCGCCCGGAGATTGCGATTGTGCCGGTATGTTTTTCGAATGTATTGCAAAACTATGTATTCGGATTATACATACTCCGCGTGCATAAAGCGGCCGGCCCGCGAATACAGACCGGCTTCTCCGCGAATGGGGAAAACTTTCGTCAGTCGAACATTCGAATGGAGGGCAGCGCGTTCAGGCCGAGGCCCGCGACCTCGCCGTCGAGCAGCCGGTAGTACGCCGCCGAGGCGATCATCGCCGCGTTGTCGGTGCAGAGCTCGACCGGCGGCAGGAACACCTCGAGCCCCGCGGCCTCCCCGCGCCGGGCGAGCTCCCGCCTAAGCAGCCGGTTCGCCGCGACGCCGCCGGCCGCCGCGAGCCGCTTGACCCCGAGGTCGGCCGCCGCGCGCACGCTTTTTTCGACGAGCATATCGACGACCGCGCGCCGGAAGCTCGCCGCGAAGTCGGCCGGGACGATCTCCTCGCCGAGCTGCCTAAGGTTGTGCGCCCGGTTGACGACCGCGGTCTTGAGCCCGCTGAACGAAAAGTCGTAGGGGCCGTCGGTCCTCGGGTGCGGGAACCGGTAGCGGCCGTCGTCTCCCTCCTCGGCGAGCCTGTCCAAGAGCGGCCCGCCCGGGTACGGGATGCCGAGCACGCGCGCGACCTTGTCGAACGCCTCGCCCGCCGCGTCGTCGAGCGTCTGCCCGAGCAGCCGGTACGCGCCGTACCGCTCGACCAGAATGACGTGGCTGTGCCCGCCGGACGCGACGAGGCACGCAAACGGCGGCTCGAGCTCCGGGTGCGCGAGGTAGTTCGCGCTGACATGGCCCTCGATGTGGTTGACGGCGGCGAGCGGCACGCCGAGCGCGTACGCGAGCGCCTTCGCGTAGCTGACGCCGGTGAGCAGCGCGCCGACGAGCCCGGGGCCGTGCGTGACCGCGACGGCGTCCAAGTCCGAAAGCGCCATATTCGCGCGCGAAAGCGCCTCGTCGACGAGCGGGTCGAGCGCCTCGACGTGCATGCGCGAGGCAATCTCCGGCACGACGCCGCCGAACAGCGCGTGGCGGTCGATCTGCGAGAGTATGCAGTTTGCGAGAATCTCGCGCCCGTCGCGGACGATCGCGACCGCGGTCTCGTCGCAGCTCGATTCGATCGCGAGTATCGTCATGCGAAACGCCTCCCAAAGCGCGCGCCGAACAGCGCGAGCGGCACCGCGCCGATGAACAGCCCGGCGCGCACCGCGACGACGGCCGCGAAGTCCGAGAAGAACCGCTCCGGCAGCATCCGGATCAGCAAATCCGTCCCCGGGTTCAGCTGCCACAGGTCGTTTGAAAACAGCGCGCGGTGGAACGCGTCGAACGCGGAGGTGAAGTCGATCGCCGCCCAGATGCCCAGCGCGATCAGCGGCAGGGCGAGCAGCAAAAGCCCGACCAGCGACCCGAACAGCGCGCCGCGCCCGCGCGCGAGCAAAAGCCCCGCGAGCAAAAGCGCCGCGGCCGCGCCCAGCAAAATGTTTCGAACCGCGCGCAGAAGCCCGAACAGGTGGAACACGTCCGCCATGTGCAGCTTTTCCGTGTCGTTGAACGGAGCGCCGTCGAGCGCGGAGGCGTCGCCGGAGAGGTAGCCTGCGAGCTGCTCGTCGATCGCGGCCATCTCCTCGAGCGCCAGCCCGGCGGCGTCCGGAAGGCCGTTCTCGAGCTGCAGCTCGCGATACAGGTCCGCGCTCGTGCCGGCGGTCTCGACCACCGTCATGAGCAGCGCCGCGAACAGCAGAAAAAAACCGACCGCGGTCAGCGCGCGGGAGAGCGGCCTCACGGGTCCCCGCGCATCAGCACCGCGCGCGCCGGCGAGGCCTCCAGCCCCACCAGCGGAAGCGGCAGGCACATCATCTCGTACCATCCGCCGTCCACCCCCTCCAGCCGCAGATTTTCGAGAATCCACGCGCCGCCACCGAGCAGCGCGACGTGCGATTCCGATTCCGACTCCGGTCTGCCGATCGACAGCATTGATGTGCCGACGAGCTTAACGCCGCGCGCGATCAATGCCTCCGCGTCCTCGCGCGAGAGCCCGGAAAACGCGCCCTTCAGCAGCAACCGCTCGGTTCCGGCAGGAACAGACTCCGGTCGGAATCCGTTCTCGACGCCGAGCACGAGCGCCGGACCGTTCAAAAGCTCGAGCGGCGCGCGCTCGACCGTCTGCCCGCCGTCGAGAAAGTGCTTCGGCGCGTCGAGGTGGGTTCCGCAGTGCGCGCCCATCGAAAAGCGCGAGAGGTTGTATCCGTCCCCGGGCAGCCGCTTCTGCCACCGGGCGGAAAACCCCTCGTCGGCCGAATACGCGGCCATGCCCATTTCGACGGGCCGCGTGATGTCTATGAACTTCATTCCGCGAGCATCTGGAGGTACGCGGTCACGAAGCCCTCGAGCTTCCCGTCCATGACGGCGTCGACGTCCCCCATCTCGTAGCCGGTGCGCAGGTCCTTGACGAGCGTGTAGGGCTGAAACACGTAGGAGCGAATCTGGCTGCCCCACTCGATCTTCTTCTGCTCGCCCTTGATGTCGCCCATCTGCTCCTGCCGCTGCTTTTCCTTGAGCTCGGCGAGCTTCGCGCGCAGCATCCGGAAGCACGTCTCCTTGTTCTGCACCTGCGAACGCTCGTTCTGGCACTGGACGACGACGCCGGTCGGTATATGCGTGATGCGCACCGCCGAGTCCGTGCGGTTGACGTGCTGCCCGCCGGCGCCGGACGCGCGGTAGGTGTCGATGCGCAAGTCCTCCTGCCGGATATCGACCTTCCCGTCGTCCTCGATGACGGGCGCGACGTCGAGCGACGCGAACGACGTGTGCCGCCGGGCGTTCGCGTCGAACGGCGAGATGCGCACGAGCCTGTGCACGCCGCGCTCGCACTTGAGATACCCGTAGGCGTAGTCGCCGGACACCTCGAACGTCACGGACTTTATGCCCGCCTCGTCGCCGTCGAGCATGTCG